>CAKZJK010000278.1 GCA_936942565.1 uncultured Caulobacter sp.
TCCTGGGCATGGACGAGCTGTCGGAAGAGGACAAGCTGGTCGTGGCGCGCGCCCGCAAGATCCAGCGCTTCCTGTCGCAGCCGTTCCACGTCGCCGAGCAGTTCACCAACACGCCGGGCGCCTTCGTCCAGCTGAAGGACACGATCCGCTCGTTCAAGGGCATCGTGGACGGCGAGTACGACCACCTGCCGGAAGGCGCCTTCTACATGGTTGGCCCGATCGAGGAAGCCGTGGCCAAGGCCGAGAAGATGGCGGCCGAAGCCTAATGACCGAAGACGCCGATCTGGGCCATTTCTGCTGCGATGAGCTGGCCGAGGCCGTGTCCCCGGACACGACCGCCAGCCTCATCGAGCATGACAGCGGCCTGATCCTGCTGAATCTCGGCGAACGCGAGGAAGAGGGCGAGACGGGCCTGGTGCTGGCCACCATCCGCTTCTGCCCCTTCTGCGGGACCGAGATCCAGACCGACGAGGATATCGAAGCCGCCCTGGGCGGCGTCGAGGAGACCTTCAACTGATGGCCAAGCTGCACTTCTCTCTGGTCGCTCCCGAGCGCGAGCTGTTCTCCGGCGACGTGGACATGGTCCAGGCACCGGGCGCGGAAGGCGACTTCGGCGTTCTGGCCAACCACGCCCCGTTCATGACCACCCTGCGCGAAGGCAAGGTGACCGTGAAGGATGGCGCGACGACCAAGGTGTTCGACATCCAGGGCGGCTTCGCGGACGTCGGTCCCGACGGCCTGACCATCCTGGCCGAACACGCCGTCGAAGCGGCCTGATCGCCCGGGTTTTTTGAGTTCGAAGACGCCCTCGTTCCTGGTGATCGAGGGCGTTTTCGTGAGCGCTCCGGCGTCAGGCGCGAAAAAATTACACTTGTGACCCAATCTCCGCCGCATTCGGCGGCCATAAGGGTTGCGAGGGACCGTCTGTCGGTTTTAATGCCGACCTCTCGTTTAGTTGGGGATATCCAGCCTATGCGCCTCGCGCTCGTCAGCCTGATCGCTCTCGGCGCGGTCTCGACCGCCAAATATTTCGTGCCGCACGCGATCGCGG
>CAKZJK010000279.1 GCA_936942565.1 uncultured Caulobacter sp.
CCCTGGTTGGCGGAGGACCGGGCCTGCAACCAGGTCCGCTGCGTCTGGAGCAGGGTCGTCAGGTCAGTCAGGCCCGACTTGTAGCTGCGCAGAGCAATGTCATAGGCACGGTGAGCACGCTCTTCGGCGGTGCCCAGCAGAACGGTCCGGGCCCGGCCGGCGCGCAGGCGCACCAGCGCGTTCTCGGCCTCGCCGAACGCCTGCTGCACGGTCTGCTCGTAGGTGATCGCGGCCTGCTCGACGCGGGCGCCCTGGGCCTTGATGTCGGACAGCAGCTTGGGGATATCCAGCACCGGGATCGACAGGTTCGCGCCCAGTGTCCAGGCCGAGCTGGTCGTCGAGGTGCTGGCGCCTTGCTGCAGGAAGCTGGGGCTGACCGACTTCGACAGGCCCACGCCCGGCGTGAGGGTCAAGGTCGGGAAGAGCGCCAGCTCGTTGACGTTCAGGTTGCCGGAGGCCGAGGCCAGGCGCGCGGCGGCCTCGCGCACGTCGGGGCGGCGGGCCAGCAGTTCGCCCGGCGCGGCGGCGGGGATCGGCGGGGTCTTGTCCAGAACTGGCGTGATCGGCAGGGAGGCCAGCGGATCGACGCCCTTGCCGACCAGGATCAGCAAGCTCCGACGCGCGGCCTGGAGTTGGGCTTCCAGCTGGGCGACTTGCGCCTGGGCCTGGGCGAGGTCGGCGGCGGTGCGCTCGCCCTCGGAGGTCGCCGAAAGACCTCGGCGGCCCTTCTCGGCGGCGACGTCGTAGAGGCCCTGGCTGATGCGGGCGTTCTGGCGGGCGTCCTCCAGCTGGACGGCGTAGCCGCGCGCCTCGAAATAGGACTGGGCGACATTGGCGGCCAGGGCCGCGCGGGCGCCCTCGTAGACAAAGCGGGCGGCGGCCAGGTCGTTGTCGACGACGCGGCGCGCGGCGCGGCGGCGGCCGATCAGGTCGAGCTCCCAGGAGACGTCGAAATTGGCCGAGTAGGTCTTGCTGACCCCGCCCTGGGTGAAGCCGCCCGTGCCGCTCTGGTCGATGATGTCGGTGTCGGTCCGCTTGGCCGAGCCGGTCAGCGGCGTCGAGGGAATGTAGAGCTGGCGGATCTGGCCCTGGCGGACGGCGCGGGCCTCTTCCAGCCGCGCGGCGGCCAGCCGCGCGTCGGGCGCCTGGGCCAGGGCCGTCGCGACCAGATCGTTCAAGACCGGGTCGTCGAAGCTGGTCCACCACTGGTCCAGCGTCTCGGTGGCTAGAGGCTTGCCAGCGGGCGCCTCATAGGCGACGGGCAGGCGCGTGTCGACCTTGGGGGCGGGCGTGACGCAGCCGCTCAGCGCGAGCGCCGTCGCCGCCAACAGGGCGGCGCGCGCGCACGGATAGGGGCCAGGACGCCCGGGGGCGCCGGTCTTGGCGAAACGCATGAAGATCAGATCCGATAATTGCTTTGCGCGGGCGCGAGACGGCGACCGATGTTGTCCCACTTAACTGTTCCCCCGCCCCATACGAAACCCACCTTGGAACGTATCGGCGAAGCTTATGTTGCGACGATTTCCGCCGCGTCATGAACTCCACCCTATACGCGACCATCGCGTCGCTGGACGCAACCTGAACCCTTTCGCGGGCCGCCAAGCTTGACCTGTGAAGGGATGTGATAGACCCAAGGACGCATGAGCGAGTTCCCAGCCGACATTTTCTCCGAACCGGAAGACGTTGATCCGGACACCCTGGCCAATCTAGGGCCGTTGACCCGGCTGGCCGGCGTCTGGGAAGGCCGCAAGGGCGTCGATCTGAACCCCAAGGCCGACGGTCCCGAGCGCCGCGAATTCCTCGAGCGCATCGAGCTGCACCCGATCGATCCGCAGGCCAATGGCCCGCAGCTGCTGTACGGCCTGCGCTACCACATCCACATCGTCGCCTCGGACGAGGACACCACCTTCCACGATCAGATCGGCTACTGGCTGTGGGAGCCGGCGACGGGGCTGATCATGCAGACCCTGGCCATCCCGCGTGGCCAGGTGGCGCTGGCCAAGGGCCAGGCCAACGCCGACGGCTCGGGCCTGTCGGTGCGCGCCGAGCGCGGCGGGCCGGGCTATGGCATCTGCTCGACGGACTTCCTGGAGTGGGCGTTCCGCACCGACTCCTACCAGCTCGACGTCCGCTTCGAAGCCGACGGCGGCTGGTCGTACATCTCGACGACGATGCTGCAGGTCCGGGGGCGCGAGGAGCCCTTCCGCCACATCGACCGCAACACCCTGGTCAAGGTCGGCGAGCCCAAGCCCAACCCGTCGGCGCGCATCGCCGCTGGCGAGAGCCTGGTCCAGGCGCACGGGTTTCTGACTCTGGGGTGAGCTGGACACCCTCTCCCATGGGAGAGGGCGGGGCCCGCCGCGAAGCGGTGGGAGGGTGAGGCGGTACGCTCTCGCCAGGATGATCCTGGTCCGAAACCCCTCACCCCTACCCCTCTCCCCATGGGAGAGGGAATTGGTATGCGGACACCGCCCCTGACTTCCCAGACCTGCCGCCGTTATCCGGCGACGCCTCCGCCGAGGTCTGCGTCGTCGGCGCCGGCTTCACCGGTCTGGGCGCCGCTCTCGCGCTGGGAGGCCGCGCCATCGTCCTGGAAGCCTCCGTCGTCGGCGCCGCCGCCACGGGGCGCAACGGCGGCCAGGTTCATACCGGTCAGCGGCGCGACCAGGCTTGGCTCGAGAAGGCCGTCGGCCGCGACGACGCGCTGGCGCTGTGGCGCCTGGCCGAGGACGCCCGCGCGCGCTTCAAGAGCCTGACCGACACGGTCTCCTGCGACTGGCGGCCGGGCATGATCCACGCCCGTCACAAGCCGAACGGCGAGGCCGAGGACGCGGCCTATGTCGAGCTCATGGCCAGCCGCTACGGCTATGACCAACTGGCGCTGATCGGCGACGACGCGCTCGCCCACGAGCTGGGAACCGACGTCTATTTCGGCGGCCTGATCGATCGCGGCGGCGGCCACGTGCATCCGCTGAAGCTGGCCCAAGGCATGGCCGAGCGGGCGATCGCGGCCGGCGCGGTCATCCACGAGCACACCCGCGCCGAGGCCTGGCGGCGCGAGGGCGCCAAGATCATCGTCGAGACCGCGCGGGGCCGCGTGACCTGCGAGCGGCTGATCCTCACCGGCGACGGATCCCTCAACGCCATGGCCGGGGCGGCGCGGGCGCGGGTCATGCCGATCAACAACTTCATCGCCGTCACCGCGCCGCTGGGCGCGCTGGCCGACGCGATCATCCGCTCGAACGCGGCTGTGTCCGACAGCCGCTTCGTCGTGAACTACTTTCGCAAGACGCCGGACGGGCGGCTGCTGTTCGGCGGCGGCGAGAACTATCGGCCAGGCTTCCCGCGCGACATCGCGGGGATGGTCCGGAAGAACCTCGCCAAGGTCTATCCGCGCGTCGCCGACGTCGAGCTGACCCACGCCTGGGGCGGGACCTTGGGCATCACCATGAGCCGCATGCCGTTCGTCGGCGAGGTCGCGCCGGGCGTGCGCGTGGCGTCCGGCTATTCGGGGCAGGGGGTGATGCTGGCGCCCTATGTCGGCGAGCTGCTGGCGCGGGACGATCGCGAGCCGATCGACCTCCTGTCGCGCGTCCCCACCCCGCC
>CAKZJK010000280.1 GCA_936942565.1 uncultured Caulobacter sp.
CCACACGACAAGCGGGTTTCGGTTTTCCGTCGCCTGTTGCGCGTGAGCGTACGTTCTGAAGCAAAATCGTCACACTCCGCCCAAACTTTGGGCGCGAGGCGCCCTTCTCTCTGGCGCTCCGCGCGCCCCGATTGCAACTAAGGGCGCGTGCACCGCTAATCGGCGGGGGACGCACATGCGCTTGCAGGCGCGTCGGGACTCGGGATCCAACCCGGGAGACGACACACAGAAGGGGATAAACGAATGAAAAGCATGAAGATCGCGCTGGCCGCCGCCGCCGCCACGGTCGCCCTGAGCGGCGCCGCGATGGCCGAAGAGCTGAAGCTCTCCTACAACGTCGGCGTGACCAGCGACTACGTTTTCCGCGGCGTCAGCCAGACCCAAGAAGATCCCGCCGTGCAAGGTGGCGTCGACGCGACCTACGGCATCGGCTACGCGGGCGTCTGGGCTTCGAACGTCGACTTCGGCAGCGACGATCCGGGCGCTGAAATCGACTTCTACGCTGGCGTCCGTCCGACCGTGGGCGACACCGCGCTGGACCTCGGCGTGTTCTACTATAGCTACGCCAAGGACAAGGGCGCCCCGGGCGCGTTCAGCTATTTCGAACTGAAGGCGGCCGCCTCGCGTTCGATCGGCCCGGCCACCGTCGGCCTGGCCGCCTACTACTCGCCGGAATATTCGACCGACCTGGGCAAGTCGATCTACTACGAAGTGAACGGCGCGGTTCCGGTCATGGAAAAGGTGACGCTCAGCGGCGCTCTGGGTCACCAAGAGTATGACAAGTCGGCTGGCGACTACGCCACCTGGAACATCGGCGCCACCTACGCGGTGACCGAGCGTCTCGGCCTGGACGTGCGCTATCACGACACCGACGAACACGGCCTGGGCAAGATCTATGGCAGCCGTTTCGTCGTCGGCCTGAAGGCGACTTTCTAAGCCTCGGCCACCACGGCTAGACAAGGAAAGGCCGCTCCGGTTCGCCGGGGCGGCCTTTTTCTTTCGAGTCTAGGCCTGGGGCTGGCGGGGCGGCCGCATCAGCAGCACCGCGACGAAAACCACCGCCGTGACCGCCGCGAACAGCTGGAAGGTCGGCGCGAAGCCACCCAATCGGTCGCGCATGGCGCCGGCCACGAACGGCCCCGCCGCCGAGACCGCGCCGACCAGGCAGGTCAGCGAAAAGAGCTCCAGATTGCTCTCGCGGCCATAGTAGTTCAGCAGCAGCACGGTGACGGCCAGGACGGTGAGGCCAAAGCCGACGCCCGTCCCGACCGCGTAGATCAGCATCAGGCCGGGCGTCGCGGCCGTGGCCAGGGCCAGCAGGCCGACGACCAGCATCCCCTGCGCGAAGATCAGCAGCCAGCGCGGATCGATCCGGTCGCCCAAGGCGCCGCCGCCGAGCCGGGCCAGGGTCTGCATCAAGGACTCCAGGCTCAGCATCTTGGCGGCCAGGGCGCCCGCCGCGACCGCGCCGACGCCGGCGGCCACGCCCAGCTCGGTCAGATGCGTGACCGAGACGCTGGCCACCGTCACCCCGACCAGGAGGTGGCTGAAATAGGCCGCGACGAGGATGTAGAACTGTGGCGTGCGCAGCGCCTGGGGCACGGTCCATTCATAGGGCGTACGGTAGACGCGCGCGGTGGCGGACGCCTCGCGGGCTTCCTGCTCGACCTCGAGATCGACCTCGTGGGCCGCGTCGGCGAGCCACTTCGAGCCGCCGACCATCAGGGCGCAAACCACGCCCACCACAGCCGCCAAGGCGGCCTGGATCATCCAGTACTGACGCCAGTCACCGCCGCTGGCTCCCATCAGGGTCAGCGCCATCCAGGGCCCGGCCGCGCCGCCCAGCGAGCCGAAGGTGAAGTAGATCCCGAACGGCAGGGCGCGCTTCTTGAACAAGGACGACAGCACGTGCGTGCCCGGTATCAGCGCCGCCATCTGGAAGCCCACGCCGCAAGCGGCCGCCCCGACGTAGTAGCTGAGCAGGCTCTCGGCGTTGGCGACGCCGACAAAGCCCGCCGCGAGCACCGCCGCGCCGGCCAGCAGCGTCCCGCGCACGCCGATCCGTCGGATCAGAATGGCCGGCAGCCAGGACGAGGCGCCGGTGAAGACGCCCAGCACCGAAAAGCCCAGGAAGGCCTTCTCGAAACTCCACTTCAGTTCGCCGATCATCGCCGGCAGGACGACGCCCAGCGAGCCATAGGTCGAGGCGGTGATCAGGAACAGCAGCAGGCTGAACGCCGCCAGCAGCAGCCAGGGACGGAAACGGTCTTCGGAATGGGTCAAATCAGAACGTCCGCTTCAAGGTGGCCCGCCACTCGCGCCCCTTGCCCGGCAAGGCGCCGAGGTTGGCGTAGGTGTCGGCGTCAGGCGTCACATAGAACTTGTCGAACAGGTTATCGATATTGAGCGACACCGTGTAAGGCCCGCGATTGATAAACGCCGACGCATTGACCAGTTGATAGCTGGGATAGCGCACGGCGTTCTGGACCGTGCCCGCCGTGCGGCCAACATGGCTGACGCCCACGGTCGCGCCCGCCTGCCCCCAGTCGTGGCCCTTGCTGGTGTAGGTCCCATAGAGGCTCAGCACCGACTTGGGGGTCAGGGTGTAGGCGTAGTCGCGGGCTCGTCCCGGCAGGCTGGCGAAGCTCCACACCACGTACGAGCCGCCATAGCCTTGCGCGCCCGGCACGCCCGCCGTGTAGGCCGGGATGTACTGGAACGAGGTGTCGGGCCCCTTCACGGTCGTGCGCTGATTGTTGCCGGCGAAGGTGAAGGACAGGCGCTCGGACGCCAGCCAGCGCACCTCCAGCTCAACACCCTTGGAGCGCAGGCCCTGCACGGTCGGCGGCGAGATCGCCCCGGCGATCTGGGTGCGGCTCTGGCGATAGGCCGCCAGGGAGCCGATCAGCGTCCCGCGCAGCAGCTGGAACTTCACCCCGGCTTCGGAGAGCTCCGAGCTGGACAGCCACGAGCCATCGGCCACCAGGCCCGGCGCGATGTCGCCCGCCTGGCTCATCTCCAGCGCCGAGGCCTTGGCGTAGCTGGCGTAAGGCATCAATCCCACCGGCAGCTTGTAGGTCAGACTGGCGCTCCAGGTCGCCTTGTCGCGATCCGCCGACTGGCGTCCCGCGACCGTGTAGCTGAGGAAGCCCGTGTCCTCGCTCTCGACCGAATAGTGGTCCCAGCGACCGCCCAAGACGAGGTTCCAGCGCCCGGCGACGATGTCGGAGGTGACGAAGGCCCCCGTTTCCTTCCAGGTCGAGCGGTTGTCGTTCTCCCAGCGCACGCCGCCGGGCTCGTCGTCGAACGGGCTGTCGATGGTGTCGGTGGCGGTGGCGCCGAAGCTGATGTCGCGACGGTCCAGCGCGATCAGGCCGCTATTGTAGCTCTCGCGCCGACGCCCCTCGAACCAACGGTGCGAGACGCCGGTCAGGGTCCGCGCGCGGACGGGACCAACCTCTGTCGGGAAGGCGTAGGTCAGGCGGACCTCGCTGACCTTGGCGTCGATGGCCGACGGGTAGCCGTACGAGACGAAGCGCTTGTTGTCCTGGCGGTCGTGGAACAGCTGCAGCGTCAGCGACCGATCGCCGCCCAGATCCTTGGCCAGGTCGAAATAGAGGGTCTGGGTGTTGGTCTTCGAGAAGTCCGCCGAGCTGATATAGACCGTGCGCCGATCGAGCTTCGTCGTCCCGACGCCGACATCCAGCGTGTGGACGGCGTCGCTCGTCGGAAAGCCGTAGTAGGGCAGATAAAGCGCGCTGGCGTAGGGATAGGCGCCGATCTCGTTCGGCGTGATCTTGCCGTTCCCGTCGGCGTCCCGCAGCGTCGTGTCGCGGCCGGTGACGTAGGTCCGATGGTCGATCAGGTCCTGGGTCAGGCGGTTCCAGCCCGGCGTCTGCACGTCGCCCTCGCTATGGAAAGCCATCCCGCCGAAGGTCGTGCTCCAGCCATTTCCGAAGTCGAAGTCGGCCGAGGCCTCCAGCGTCTGGTGACGCGGATAGATCCCCTTGTAATAGCTGTGACTGTCCTCGGCCTCGCCATAGACCCAGACCCCGCCCTCGGCCGACCCCACCGTGACCGGGGCGCCGAACTGGCCGGTGACCAGCTTCTTATTGTAGCTGCCGAAGGTGGCGGTGACCTCGCCCTCCGGCTCGGCCAGGAAGCGGCCCTCGTCGCGAGCGGACTTGGGGATGAAGTTGACCAGCCCCCCGACCTTGCCCGCGCCGTAGACCGGGGTCGGCGGGCCGCGCAGGATCTCCAGACGCGCCGCGCCGCCGATCGGGGTCGAATAGGTCCCGCGGTTCTCGACCCGCTTGAACCCTCGGAAGTAGTTTTCGGCCAGGGCGCCGCGGATGTTCAGCGATCCCGGCACGCCATAGAAGCTGGCCGTATGGGTCCCGGGCGCGACCTTGGTCGCCCCGTCCAGCGACTGGACGCCGTAGCGCTCCAGCGTCAGGTCGCTGACCAGGCTGGCCGAGCGCGGCGTCTCGATCAGCGGCTTGTCGATGCCGAACACCGTGTGGCTGGGCGCCTTCTCCAAGAGCCCGGCCTTGTCGCGCGCCACGATCACCACGGCGTCGACCTGGTCGGACACCTGGGTCTCTGCGCGAGCGCTGGCGACGAACAGCGCCAGAAGGCTGGCGGACAGCAGCAAAGTTCGAGACGGCATCGGATCTCATCCTCACGCCGAAGCTCGGCGGTCGCGGATCCGTTATCTGGGGATCGCTTGATCTTCGTCAAAATGCCTTCTGACATTTTAGATGAGATTGCAGAGGGACTGTGGCGGTGAAGTCTCAGGTCACGTGGGGGAGGATTTGGGCCTCAGGCCCTGCCCTGCGCTTCGGGCTGGACGTTCAGGATCTTCAGCATCGCCGCGCGCGAGGCCTCGGCGTCGCCGCCGCCGATGACCCGGGCCACCTCCCGATGCTCCTCGATCTCGTCGATCAGCTCCTGCTCGGTCGCGCCGTTGAACGAGAAGACCCAGAAGCGCGCGGCCTTGTGCTGCAGGGGGATCAGGATGCGGGCCAGGGCCAGGTTGCCAGAGCCGCGCGCGACCAGGGCGTGGAAGCGCAGGTCCATGGCCACCAGGGCCGGCAGGTCGCAAACGCGCGCGGCCTCTTCCCCCTCCGCGAAGACGTCGAACATCGCCTGGGCGTCGGCCTTGGAAGCGTTGCGGGCGGCCAGGGAAGCACAATGCGGCTCGATCAGCACCCGGGCCTCGTAGCCCTGGCGCAACTCGACCAGATCCAGCGGCGCGACCGTGGTCCCCGAGCGCGCCCGCCGCATGACGAGGCCCTCGAGGGCCAGACGGCCCAAGGCGTCGCGGACGCCCGCGAGCCCGGCCTCGTAGCGGGCGGCCAAGGACTGCTCGTCCAGGCGTGATCCGGCGGCCAATTCGCCCAGGATCAGGTCCAGCAGGATCCGCTCGTAGACCTTGGTCTTCTGCAGGTCGGGCGCCCAGTCGTCGAGGCCCGACGAATTGGCGACATCCAGCACCAGCCGACGCGCGGCGGGCGGTTTCAGCGAAGGCGAGGCCATGGACACTCCGAGGCGTGCGGGCGCTGATAGGTAGGGTGAAATGTTAGAGGTGGCTAGCGGTTAGATCCTCCCCCGCGATGCGGGGGAGGTGGCCTGGAGGGCCGGAGGGGGCGAGCTGGACCTAAGCCGCATTAGCCCCCTCGGTCGCTCCGCGACAGCTCCCCCGCATCGCGGGGGAGCATCTTTGTCAGCGCCCTAAAACGCCGGCACCACCGCGCCGGAGTACTTCTTCTCGATAAACGCCTTCACCTCGGGCGAGGTCAGGGCCGCGGCCAGCTTCTTCACCCGCGGGTCGTCCTTGTTGTCCGGACGGCCGACCAGGTAGTTCACGTACGGGCTAGTCTTGTCCTCGATGATCAGGGCGTCCTTGCTGGGGTCCAGCTTGGCGTCGAGGGCGTAGTTGGTGTTGATCACCGCGAGATCCACTTGGTTCAGCACGCGCGGCAGCGACGGCGCTTCCAACTCCTTGAACTTCAGGTCCTTCGGATTGCTGGTGATGTCCTTCAGGTTCGACAGGGCGTTGGTCGGGTCCTTGAGGCCGATCACGCCGTTCTTGGCCAGCAGGATCAGGGCCCGGCCCTCGGTGCTGGCGTCGTTCGGAATGGCGATGGTGGCGCCTTGCGGAACGTCGGCGATCGATTTCCACTTGGCCGAATAGGTCCCGATCGGCTCGACGTGGACGCCCTGGATGGGGATCAGGTTCGTGCCCTTGTCGCGATTGAAGGTCTCCAGGTACGGCAGGGTCTCGAAATAGCTGACGTCGATGCGCTTCTCGGCCACCTGGACGTTGGGCTGGACGTAGTCGTTGAAGACCTTGATCTCGAGGTTCAGGCCTTCGGCCGCCAGCTTCGGCTTGATGAACTCCAGCACCTCGGCGTGCGGGATGGCCGTGGCCGCGATGGTCAGGGTGTTGGGGGCGCTGGCGTTGGGGGTTTTCGGGCCGCAGGCGGCGAGGCCCGTGCCAGAGACCGTCAGGGCGGCGAGACCGAGAACGAGAACAGCGCGGCGGGCGACCATGAACGGCTCCATAAGGCGATCTTAGAGGTAGGCTTTTGCCCTGATACGACGGGGCGAGGAAATCAGATTTCCTGAGCGCCCGTCGAGTTCCGTGATGCGTTGGCGAACCATCGCTTGACCGCGCCGCCGAACAGGCCGCTTGGATGGGGATGGCCAAGGAAACCGTCCACATCGTGCAAGCCTATGTCGCCGGGCGCGGCAAGGGGCTGAAGGCCGAACAGCAGATCGGCTGCAAGACGGCCGAAGAGGCCCGCCGCAAGGCCGAACGGCTGGCGCCCCTGCGCGAAGGGGTCGTCGCCTTCTCGGCCAGCGCCGATGTCGAACTGGGCGACTACGACGAGAACCCCGACATCCTGTTCAAGGCCGGCCGCCTGCCCTTCCCGTTCGATCAGGCCTGATCGACCTCATCCTCGATATCGTTGGCGACGTCCGGCGGCCCGTGGATGATCCAGCTGGCCACGAAGTCGGGCTTGTCGCCCGCCAGGCTGATGACCCCGGCCTCGGCCGCCTTGATCGCCGACGTCTGGGGCGGCAGCGTGTAGGTGTCGCCGTCGTGCTCGCCGAGCAGGTCGAGCGTGATCCCCTCCCCCTCGTCGGCGTCGATGACCACGCCGAAGAACTGCTGGCGCTCCAGCACCTCGCCGTCGTCGTCGAGGAAGGTCAGGTTCATCAGCAGGGTCTTGCCGATCAGGCTGGCGGCGAGCTTGGGATCCCAGTGGAGGTCGATGTCTTCGTCGTTCATAATCTTTTTCGTGTCATCCCGGGTGGAGCGAAGCGTAGGCCCGGGACCGCCACGAGCGTGGCGCTTCCGGCGGTCCCGGCTCGGCGCGCTACGCGCTTGGCCGGGATGACAGTTTTAGCGGTGCGAGACGCGGCGCACCACCGCGTCGCCGACCATCTGCACCGCCTGGACCAGCAGCAGCATCAGCACCACGGTCACGATCATCACGTCGGTCTGGAAGCGCTGGTAGCCGAAGCGCACGGCCAGGTCCCCTAGGCCGCCCGCGCCAACCACGCCCGCCATGGCCGTGTAGCCGACCAGGGCGATAGCGGTCACGGTCGCCGCGGCGATCAGGCCCGGCAGGGCCTCGGGCAGCAGCGCGCCCAGCACCACCTGTCGCCGCTTGGCGCCCATGGCGAAGCTGGCCTCGACCACGCCCTTGTCGACTTCGCGCAGGGCGGTCTCGACCAGGCGGGCGAAGAACGGCGCGGCGCCGGCCACCAGCGGAGGGATCGCGCCGGCCACGCCCAGCGAGGTGCCGACAAGGGTGACGGTCAGCGGGATCATCACGATCAGCAGGATCACGAACGGCACCGAGCGCAGGACGTTGACCAGCAGCGACAGCGCGCTGTTGGCCAGCCGGTTCTCCAGCATCTGGCCCTTGCCGGTCAGGAACAGGATCACGCCCAGCGGCAGGCCCAGCGCGATGGTCAGCGCCATCGAGCCGCCCAGCATGGCCAGGGTGTCCAGCGTGGCCTGGCCGATCTCGCTCCAGTCCACGTTCGAGAAGTCGAAGGTTCCGGCGCTCATCGGGCGGCCTCCCCGGTCAGGTCATCGACGCGGACGCCGGACGCCTCGAAGCTCTTGATCGCCGCGTCGACGTCGCCGCCGGTCAGGGCCAGGGTCAGCTGGCCGTAGGGCGTCTCGCGCAGGCGGTGAATGCGTCCGCCCAGGATCGAATAGTCGACGCCGGTGGTCCGAGCGACCTCGCCCAGCACCGGCTTGTAGGTCGCCTCGCCCTTGAAGGTCAGGCGCACCAGGCGGCCGCCGACGCCCGGCGCGGTCGCAGCCTCGCCGTCGGCCTCGCGCACGAAGCGGCGGGCGGTGTCGCTGGCCGGATGCAGGAAGACATCCTCCACCGCGCCCTCTTCCACCACGCGGCCGGCCTCCAGCACCGCGACCCGGTCGCAGACGCGGCGGACCACGTCCATCTCGTGGGTGATCAACACGATGGTCAGGCCAAGCTCGCGGTTAAGGCCCGAGATCAGGTCGAGGATCTGCTCGGTGGTCTCGGGGTCGAGGGCGCTGGTCGCCTCGTCGCACAGCAGCACCTTGGGCCCGGTCGCCAGGGCGCGGGCGATGCCGACGCGCTGCTTCTGGCCGCCCGACAGTTGTGCCGGATACTTGTCGGCGTGGGCGGTGAGGCCGACGCGCTCCAAGAGCTCGGCGGTGCGCGCCTTGACGTCGGCGGCCGGACGGCCGGCCAGCTTCAACGGGAAGGCGACGTTCTGGGCGACCGTCTTGCCCGACAGCAGGTTGAAGTGCTGGAAGATCATGCCGACCCGGCGACGCAGGGCGCGCAGCCCCTCGACGCCCAGGGCCGCCACGTCGTCGCCGTCGACGACCACCCGGCCGCCACTCGGCGTCTCCAGGCCGTTGATCAGCCGGATCAGGGTCGACTTGCCCGCGCCCGAGGCGCCGATCACCCCGAACACCTCGCCCGCCGCCACCGACAGCGACACCTCGCGCAGGGCCGCGTGGCCGGACGCGCGGCCGTCCTGGGCGGGATAGGTCTTGGAAACGGCCTCGAAGGCGATCACGGTCTCCGGCTCCTTGGTGAAAAGAGCCGGAGCACTTAGGCGTTCGCGGCCCGTTAGTCGAGGCCGCTAAGGCCGCCGAACGACCGCGCCGCCCTTCATCACCAAGACCGGCTTTTCCAGCGTGGTGACGTCGGCCAACGGATCGCCCGACACAGCGATGATGTCGCCATAATGGCCCGTCGAGACCTGACCCAAGTCCTTGCTCTGCCCCAAGGCCTCGGCGGCCGTGATCGTCGCCGACTGGATCGCCTGCAGGGGCGTGGCGCCGTAACGGACCATGATCGCGAACTGCTTGGCGTTGTCGCCGTGCGGATAGACGCCGGCGTCGGTGCCGTAGACCATCTTCACCCCGGCCTTCAGCGCCTTCTTGAAGTTCTGCCGCTGGATCTCGCCGATGTCGCGGTCCTTGCGCAGGTTGTCCTCCAGCACGCCGTTCTTCTTGCCCTCGGCCTGGGTGTAGTCGGTGTTGTAGATGTCCATCGAGAAGTAGGTCCCGTGCTGGACCGCCAGCTTGATCCCCTCGTCGTCGACGAGGCTGGCGTGCTCGATGGTGTCGATGCCGGCCTTGATCGCCTCGCGAATACCCGCCGCGCCGTGGGCGTGCGCGGCGACCTTGATGCCGGCCATGTGCGCCTCGTCGGCCACGGCGTGCATCTCGTCATAGGTCAGCTGCTGCTGGCCCGGCTCGTCGCCGCGCGAGAAGACCCCGCCCGTGGCGCAGATCTTGATCACCTGGGCGCCGTACTTCTTCAGCGTCCGCACGGCCTTCCGCGCCTCGTCGGGGCTGTCGATGTTGTAGGGCCCCTTCTCGTCCATCGAGGGCGGGAAGAAGGTCGAGTCGCAGTGGCCGCCGGTCGCGCCGATCGCCCAGGCCGCCGTGACGATGCGCGGCCCCTCGACATAGCCGGCGTCGATCGCCTCGCGCAGGCCGACGTCATCGAAGTCGGCGGAGCCAACATTGCGGATGGTGGTGAAGCCCGCCTGCAGCGTTTTCTTGGCGTTGGCGACCTGCACCACGCTCCAGAAGCGGTCGCTGTACTGCAGGCTGTTGTAGCCGCCGATCTCGGCCAGGCCATCGATGTGCGTATGCATGTCGATCAGGCCGGGCAGCAGGGTCGCGCCCGGCAGGTCGACAACCTTGGCGCCCGCGGGAATGGCGTCGCCCTTCTTGCCGACCGCGGAGATCCGGCCGTCGGTGACGATCACCAGCGGATTGTCGACATACTTGCCGGAGGCCACGTCCAGAAGCCGCGCGGCGCTGACCGCCGTGACCTCGGCCGCTCCGGCGGCGCCGCACGCCAAAAGCCCCGCCATGGCCGTCGTCGCCACCAGCGCCGCGGCCTTCATCCCTGTAAGCATCTTGAACGTCCCCTCGAATGAGGGCCGAACGCTAGCACGTCGAGCCGGGGCGTCGAGCGTCCGTTGACGCGCCCGACCAGGACCTTCGCCCAAGGCCGGAAAATCATCACCGCGATCTCGGCCTCCGGCGACAGGGCGCGGAACCTGGCCCGCGCCCTCGCCCGCCGCGCCTATTGGCCCAGCAGGGTCTTTCGCCAGAACATGATGCTGGTCCAGAAGTAGTAGTCCTCGTTCTCCTTCTTGCGGAAAACGTGACCGTCGTTCTTGGCCAGGATGTGCCAGGCCTCGCCGCCCTTGGCGCGGACGGCCTTGATCATCTGGTCGGCCTCGGAGGCCGGAACGCGAGGATCGGTTCCGCCCGTGGCCACCAGCAGCGGGATGGTGATCTTGTCCACGCTGGTCAGCGGCGAGATCTTGACCAGTTGGGCGCGCTGCTTGGGATCGCGTTCGTCGCCGTATTCCACCCGACGCAGATCGCGGCGGTAGGCCTGGGTGTTCTCCAGGAAGGTCACGAAGTTGGAGATGGCGACGTAGCAGTTGGCGCCCTTGAGACGGGGGCTGTAGTGCGTGGCCGAGGCGTAGCACATGTAGCCGCCATACGAGACGCCGTTGACGGCGAAGCGGCTGGCGTCCAGGGCCGGGTCCTTCTCCAGGGTGTCGAGGAAGGCGCCGATGTCCTTCACCGAGTCCTCGCGCTTGAATGGGCCATTGTCCAGGTTGACGAACCGCGCGCCATAGCCCGAGGAGCCCCGCACGTTCGGGAAGAACAACGCGATGCCCAGCTCGTTCAGCAGATAGTTGGAACCGCCCAGGAAGTCGGGACGGGTCTGCCCCTCCGGACCGCCATGGATGTCGACGATCAGCGGACGCTTGCCCGGGAACTTGGCCGGATCGGGCTGGTAGAGGAAGCCCGAGACCTTCTCGCCGTCGAAGCTGGCCACCTCGACCAGCTTGGGCTCGACGTTCTGGCTGGGATCCAGGCCGCCGGTCTCGCTGTGGGTCCACTGGGTGACGGCCAGCGTCTTCGGATCGATGGAGAAGGCGTCGCCCGGCACCTTGGCCGAGGCCATGCTGAGCCCGATCTCGCCCCACGGCGCGATGTCGATCGCCGCGCCGATGCTGTAGGGGATCACGCCCGCGGGCAGACCCGTCACCGGACGAACCGCGCCGGTGGCCAGATCCAGGACCCGCACGCGCGACACGCCAGCCTCGTTGATCGCGTAGACCGCGAACGAACCGTCCGGCGAGATCGCGAAGTCGCTGACGTCCCAGCGCGGCTCCTTGGAGACCGAGACGAAGCCGCCCTTGCCGTCCAGCTTGCCCAGCCGCTGGAAGTCCGAACCTCGGTTCGAGGTCAGCCAGACCGAGCCGTCCTTGGCGTATTTCGGATCGACATAGGAAGCCTGGACCTTGGGATCGGTCAGCGGGGTCATCTTGCCGCTCGCCAGATCCAGCTCGTAGACCATGGCCGCGTTGACCGACATCCGGTTCAGGACCAGGGCCTTGGCGCCGTCCTCGGAGAAGTCGGCGATGTTCCAGCCGCCACCGGTGACCTGGGCGACCAGACGGTCGGTCTTGGGTTCCCTCGGATCGACGACATAGAGGTCCATGTCCGCGCCGTTGCGACGCGACGAGGCGTAGCCGACAAGCTTGCCGTTGGGCGACCAGGCGCCGAACCAGTTGCGGCTCTTTCCGTCCGTGATCAGGCGCGGGCGGCCGGCGTCGAGAACGTAGAGCTGATAGAACTCGTCCCCGCCCTTGTCCTTCTGGATGACCAGGGTTTCGCCCCCAGGCGAAAGCGCGGCGGCCAGGATCGGCTCGTTCTCGAAGCTGATCTGCCGACGATCGCCGTCGGGCTTGCCCACCACGTGCACCTGATCCGAGCCGCCAAAGCGGGTCTTGATCAGCATGGAGCGGTCGGCGGGGTTCCAGCCCAGGAAGTTGGCGTGGCGCGCTTGAAGGTAGGGTGCCGTGGCGGCGACCAGGTCTTGCGGAATGGCCGGAGCGCCATCGACGACGATCGCGGCGGGCGGGGCCACGGTTTGGGCGGCGAGCGGCGTCGCCACGCACGCCGCGCTGGCCAGCAGCGTCAGCGCCAAGGTCAGGCGAGAGATCATGGAAGCAGCACCTTGAAAAAGGGGGGAGCGCCGCCGGCGAGGGGAGCTTGGGGGGAAGCCGCCGGCGGCGCGTTGTCGGGCGCGGACTAGAAACGCATCCGCGCGCCGACGGTCACGTAGCGCCCGATCACGTCGTAATAGGGCGAGTACAGCGAGCTGACCGGCGGATCCTTGTCGAACAGGTTGGTCGCGTTCGCGTAGAGCTGGACCTCGTGGCCGCGGATCTCCGGCAGCCGCGCCTGAACACCGAGGTCGACATAGGTGTAGGCCTTGATGTGGCCGTTCACGAGATCGACGGTGTTGTTGTAGTTGCCGGCCGAGATGTAGCGGGCGCGGATGTTGGCGCTGAAGACCTCGCCCGCCCAGTCGAGGCTGCCGGTCATGCGGGTCTTCGGCGTTCCAAGACCGAACGAGTAGCCTTGCGACTTCACGTACTCGATCTTGCTGACGCCGTCGTTGGTGGTCAGGCTGTTGACCCAGGTCATCAGCCAGCGGGCGCGGATGCGACCGGGAGCGTTCGGGATCAGGCGATCGAAGGCGGTCGAGTACGAGATCTCGGCGTCGACGCCGTCGGTCTTGTAGTTGGCCAGGTTGACGTAGGTCGAGACGATCCGGGTGATCGTGCCGGAGCCGTCACGCGTGACCCGCGAGCACATGTCGGTGTTGCCGGCGGCGCAGCGCGTGACGATGTCCTGCGCCGAGACCGTGGTGATCACGTTGTCGATGTCGATGTCGAAATAGTCGACCGAGATGTTGAAGCCCGGCAGGGCCGGCGGCGAATAGACGAAGCCGGTCGTGAAGGTCTTCGCCGTCTCGGGCGTCAGGTTCGCGTTGCCGCCGCCGTTGGTCAGCACGTAGACGCTGGAGTTGGTGGCCGGGTCCACGATCGTGTTGTAGCCGGTCGTGCTGGTGGTGAAGAGTTCGGTCAGGTTGGCCGACCGGATGTCGCGCGACTTGGTGATCCGCCCCCGGAAGCCGGGGAAGAACTCGTTGGTGGCGCCCAGCTTCCAGGACCAGATCGAGCCGGTGGTGTTGTAGTCCGACACGCGGGCGGCGGCGTTGACTTCCAGCTTGTTGAACACCGGCACGTCGCGGACGACGGGCACCAGGACTTCGGCGAAGGCTTCCTTGACGTTGTAGCTGCCGGCCATGGCCGAGAAGCTGAAGTTGGTGAAGGCCTTGGCCGTGTCCAGCGCGCCCACCGAGCGGTCGACGGACTCCTTGCGGGCCTCGGCGCCGACGGCGATGGAGACCGGCCCGGCCGGCAGCGAGAAGGGCTCGCCGCGCAGGCTGAAGCCGCCGACGTCCAGCTTGCTGGTCTCGCGCATCGACGGGGTGCCCGTCACATAGTCCAACGCCGCCTTCGAAGGCGCGCCCTGGCCGAACAGGTTGATCGGCACGCAGTTGGTGGTCGGGTCGGTCAGGGCGATGCGGCAGACGGCTTGGCCGGTCGTCGGGCTGATCACGGAGTCGACGGCGTTCGCGTAGTTCTGGGTCAGGAAGAACCCGGGCGTGTCGATATTGTTCTCGTTCTCGCCGTGGCTGTAGTAGGCGCTCCAGCGCCAGCCGTCGCCGAAGGAGCCGTCCAGGGCGATCGTGCCTTGGGTCGAGACGCGCTCGAAATCGATCGTCGGATAGGCCTCGGTATTGAAGCGGCCCATCGTGAAGCTGGTCTGACCGGCCGCCGCCAGCGCCGACTTCACGGCCGCCGGCAGATAGGCGTTGTCGGACTTGATCGTCAGGTTGCCGCGATTGTGGTCGCCGAACCAGATGTAGTTGTTCCACATGCGCGAGCGGCGCAGCTCGGCGGTGATCTTGACCTTGTCGGTCAGATCATAGGTGACGCTGGCCAGGGCGGCGTAGCGCTTCTGCGGCGTCACCAGGGGCGAGAGATCGTCGTTCGAGGGGCCTTCGCCGCCGACCGAGTTGGTGCCGATCACCGTCCCGTAGTCGAAATCGCGCAGGGTGCCGTCGGGATTGAAGGTCTTGCCCTTCAGCACCCCCGACATGATCAGGCCGCCAGGGGCCGCGTTGGAAAAGCCGACATCGGGCGCCAGGACGAAGCGGCCCGCGCCGTTGGAGACCGTGGCCCAGCGGCCGATGTTCGGGCGGCTGCTCTTGGGGATCACCCCGTCGTTGTCGAGATACTCACCGCCGATCACGAAGTGACCGCGGCCATCGGCGAAGCTCTTGCCGCCCGCGGCCTCGAGCCGAATCTGCTTGGCGTCGTGATACGAGGACTCGCCGCCCTCGACGCCCAGCTTCAGGCCGGTGAAGTTGCGGTCCATGGTGATGTTGACGACGCCGGCGACGGCGCCCGAGCCCCAGGCGGCCGAGGCGCCGCCGGTCACCACGTCCACCCCCTTGGTCAGGATGCTGGGGATGAGATTGAGGTCGTTGTCGCCCGAGAAGCGGCGGCCATCCAGCAGCACCAGGGTGCGGCTGATACCCAGACCGCGCAGATCGACCGGCGCGTTGCCCGCGCCCGTGTTCGTGCCCGTGGTCTGGGCCGAGGTGGTGGCGCGGAATTGCGGCAGGTCGTTCAGGGCCGCGGCGATGTTCGGGCGAGCGCCGACCGAGAGATCCTGGGCCGTGACGCGGACGGTGGGGGTCGGCGCCTCGAAGCCGGCGCGGTCGATGCGCGAGGCGGTGACGACGATCTCGCCCACGCTGGTGCTCGCGTCGTCCTTGGCGGCTTCCTGAGCGAAGGCGGCGCCGTGCAGGGCCAGCACGGCGGGAACCAGGCTGCAGCCCAGCAGCAGGCTTCGGCGGGTTTGGCGTGAAAGAGTCAAAGCAAGATCCCCTATGTTACAGCAGTCGACAGTCGCCCTCTCCCGCGCGGCCGCTGATCGGTCGCGTTCGGTCGCGTCACTCGGGAAGACGCGTGTCTTCCCGGATTTCGCTAGGCGGTTCCTCTGCCCCCGCTGTCCCTTGGCCTGAGAGATTCAGGCGCGACGCGCCCTTGCTCCTTCGGCGAGGCCGCTCACGAACGGAGCGTCCTGCTTTCCAGCGTCCTCATGCTCTGCGGTCCCTGTTGCCTGAGCGTTTCCGGGGCGGTTGCGCCTTCGGCGTCGGGTGGGAACCCGATCTCTTCCGCGAGAGCCAGGCCAATACGAACGCTTCGTTCCGTTCGGTCAAAGGGGCCCGCCACGGCATGATCGTTCTCTGATCGGCGGACGGCGGAAACGAACGTACCCGAGCTCAACCGAGCGCGACGACGCGCGATCCTTGGATCTTCCCGGGGTTGTTCGACGTGACAGGTCGGTGACAGCTTCGGACCCGGCGGCCGGCGGGCGAAAAAGACGACATAACCGCGCCGATCGCTCGATATGCTATAAATATAGACACAAATTGATCAAATTGTAGGCGGAAGTCACGGCGCGGTGGCCGCGCTCCGCCATCGGGCCAGCAATTCCGCCCGACGTCCCTGATCGAAATTCGCCAGCAGCGCCGGTCCGACGCGGCTCGCCCGCGCCGACCGCGCCGGCGCGCGCCGTGGGCCTTATCGGCGTCAGGCGCGCCTGCGCCAGCCGCGCCTGTCCCTCATCCGACATCAGATAGTCCAGAAACACCCGAGCGGCCTTGGGATGCGGCGCCGAGCGCGTGATGAACGCCACGCGGGCGATCGACAGCGAGTAGTCGCTGGGCGCGAAATAGCCGATGTCCGCGTCGCGGTGGCGGCTCCACCAGTCGGCGTAGGAGCCGTTCATGTTGAAGGCCAACAGGTTCTTTTCCGCCAAGCTGTCCAGCAGGGCAGCGCCAGGAACGAACAGGCTCGGCTTGGACTTGGCCAGCTCGCCATACAGCGCCCCGGCGTCCGGATAAGCCTGCAGGTCGCTGGACATGTACATGAAGCCCACCCCGCTCTTTTCGGGGTCGTACATGGCGACGCGGCCGCGCCAGCGTTCGGGATGGTCCCGCAGCGCCGCCAGGAGAGCCGCGTGGCTGCGCGGGACCTCCGAATCCTTCAGCGCCTTCCTGTTGTAGGCGAAGACGATGGGCTCGGCGGTGACCCCGAACCCCTGGTCGCGCCACACGGCCCGGGCCGGCAAGCCCTTGGCCTCTGGACTGCGATAGGTCTGAGCGTAGCCGTCGTTGATCAGCTTGACCTGGATATCCATCGAGGAGCTCCAGGCGACGTCCGCGACGGGCTCGCCAGCGTCGGTCTCCGAGATCAGCCGCGCCTGCATCTGGCTGGCGGGCAGCTCGACGAAGCGAGCCTTGATCCTGGGAAAGCGCCGCCGAAACCCCTCGGCGAGCACCTGGTGGACGTCGGTGTTCAGATAGACCACCACCTCGCCCTCGCGCTCGGCCGCGCGCACGTCCCAGCCGCTGGTGGCCTGTCCCTCCGCCCCAGGCGCGCATGCCGACAGGAGCAAGGCCAACCCCAGCGCGGCGCTGGCCGCCAGCCCCCCTCGTCTCTTGACCTGATGTGGCAATCGGCGTGGGATGTCGCGCCTCCTGTTGAGCTGTCCGGTCCCTACATCCCCGATGAAGATACTCGTTGTCGAGGATGATCCGCCGCTTCGCCGCTCGCTGATGGCGACGCTGGAGAGCGAGGGCCACGCGGCCGTCTGCGCCGCGACCGGCGAAGCGGGCCTGACCCTCGCGCTGGCGCCGGGCGCCGACTTCGACGCTGTGGTGCTGGACATCGGCCTGCCCGACATCGACGGCTTCGAGATCCTGGGCCGCCTCCGGCGTGAAGGCTTCTCGACCCCGATCGTCATGCTGACCGCGCGGGACGCGGTCCGCGACCGTATCGCCGGTCTGGACATGGGCGCGGACGACTACGTGCTGAAGCCCTTCGACCCCTTCGAGCTGGTCGCCCGGGTCAGGGCGGTGGCGCGCCGCACCGGCGGCTACGCGGCGCGGACGGTGCATGTGGGCGCGCTCGCGTGCGACTGGGAGGCCGGCGCGGCCTGGATCGGCGAACGCCGCCTGGACCTCCGTCCGCGCGAGTGGGCGGCGCTGAAGGCCCTGGCGACGAGGCCCGGCCGGGTCGTCGAGCGGGACCGTCTGGCCGCCGAGGTCTTTCCCGACGAGGAGTCGCCCTCGCCGAACGCCTTGGACGTCCATGTCGGTCGGCTTCGGCGCAAGCTCGCGCCCGACGGTCCGCGCCTGAACACGCTGCGCGGCGTGGGGTATCGGCTGGATCCGTGAGCATCCGCCCCTTGACGCGAGGCCGCCCCAGCCTGATCGGCCGCCTGCTGCTGGCCCAGATCGCGCCGATGGCCGTGCTGGGAGCGGCCCTCGCCCTCGCCGGCGCGCTGGTCGCCCAGGCGGTCGTCGAGAAGTCGTCCGATCGACTGCTGGCGGGTTGCGTGGCCTCGATCGTCGCTCAGATCGGCGTGAAGGACGGCCAGGCCAAGGTCGCCCTGCCGCCCTGGTCACTGGCCCTGCTGGACAGTCCCGAGCGGGACGCGGTCTTCTACGCCGTCCACCAGGGACCACGCCTGGTGACCGGCTACGGGGACCTGCCTCGACCGCCGGTGCCCGCGCCGAACGACACCAACTTCAGCTACGCCAAGATGCGCGGCTATCCCGTCCGGATAGCGCAATCGACGGTGATGGTGCCGGGCGTGTCCGACCCCGTCGTCGTGGCCGTGGCCCAGAGCCTCGACTCCCGGCGCGCCAGCGTGCGCGAGCTGCTGTTCAATCTGATCGGCCTGCCCGTGCTGCTGGTCGTGGCGGCGGCGGCGCTCGTCATTCCCGCCGTGCGCTGGGGCCTGGCGCCGCTGCGGCGGCTGGCGCGCGAGATGCGCCGCATCGAGACCGGCGAGCAGACCAAGATCGAGTCCAGCTACCCGGACGAGCCGATCTCGCCCCCATCAATCCCGACAACGCGCCCGCCGAGCTGTCGCCCCTCGTCAAGGCTTTCGACCGGCTGATGGGTAGCCTGGAGCGCTTCACCCGGGCTCTGGAGCGGTTCTCGGCCGAGGCGTCGCACCAGTTGCGCACCCCGCTGTCGGTCATCGTCGCCAATCTGGCCCTGCTGGAGCGGTCGGCGGCGACACCGCGGGACAAGGCGCTGCTGGAGGATTCTCGGCA
>CAKZJK010000281.1 GCA_936942565.1 uncultured Caulobacter sp.
ATCAGACCGACGCGACGGGCCGAGGCGTTCAGGCAGCTGTCGTTGATGGCGCGGCGTTCCACGGCGGTGGCGCCCGACGGCACGCACACGATCACCTTCGGGTTCACGAAGCCCTTGCGGTTGTGAACCTTGCGGATGAAGTACTTGATCATCTCCTCGGCGACTTCGAAGTCGGCGATCACGCCGTCGCGCATCGGGCGGATGGCTTCCATGTGTCCCGGGGTGCGGCCCAGCATCTGCTTGGCCTCGATGCCCACGGCGTGGACGATCTTACGGCCGCCGACATTGCGCAGCGCCACCACCGACGGCTCGTTCAGAACGATCCCCTTGCCCTTCATGTAGATGAGGGTGTTGGCCGTTCCGAGGTCGATGGCGATGTCGTTCGAGATCACGCCGAAGAGGGAAGAGAACATTGAAAGCCCTGACTGAGGGGTAGGAGGGGCGTAAGGGACGGTCGGATCGAGGTAGGCGGAGACAGATCGAAGACGTGGAACCCGTTCCGTCCGGACATCCGGCGGAGGAGGCGACGAAGAGAAACGGCTCCTACTTCAAATCAATGCGAGGACAACATGATTCCCGCAACTAGGGCACTTCGACCGGTTCGGCGCGCCTAAACGCCAGACGGGAGCGCCGCCCCGTTGGCCGCGCCATCGCCTTGATCGCCAAAACGCATCGACGACAGCCCGTTTGCCCTGCGAAAGCGTTGATTTCAAGGTCTATTCCGCGCGGGTTTGACGGGTTTTCCGGTCAAGTCGTCCAACCACCCGATCGTGGCGAAATCTAGCCGACCGCCGCCATCACGACACCGACCGCCGTGACCGCGCCCGCGAGCAGTTGCAGCGGGGTCAGACGTTCCTTGAACAGACGACGTCCGGCGATGGCGGCGATCGGCATCTCGACCACGCCGACCGCCCTCACCGGCCCCACGGGCGACAGCGCCATGGCCGTGAACCACAGCCCCGAGGCCGCCGCGCCACAGAAGCCCGCGCCCAGGGACTGACGCCAGGCGGCGATCACGGCCCTCAGCGAGTCCGGGTTACGCCAGGCCAGATAACCCGTCAGCCCGACCGTCTGGATAGCCTGCACCACCATCACCGTGACGAAGGCCGAAGCGGCGGGGTGCGCCGGCTCGAAGGCCAGGCTGGCCTGGCGGAAGCAGTTGGCGCTCAGCGCGAAGACCGCGCCCGAGCCCAGGCCGGCCAAGGCCGCGCCCTTGCGCATGACCACCTCGCCGCGCGGCCAGGTCAGGGCGGCCAGGCCGGCGCTGGCGATCAACCCGCCCGCCCAGGTGATGGGGCCGACATGGTCGCCGAAGAACAGCGCGCCCCAGACCAAGGCGAACGGCAGGCCGCTCTGCTGCATGGCCGTGCCCAAGGCGAAGGTCGAGCGGTGCATGGCCGTCAGCAGCGCCGCCGTCGCCGCGATCTGCAAGCCCGCGCCGGCGAAGCAGGCCAGCCAGAAGATGGAGGTCGGATGCGCGCTCGCCCCCGGCGTCAGCAACCAGCCGACGGCCGCGAAGGCCGTGGCGAACGGCAGGCCGAACAGAAACCGCACCAGGGTCGCGCCCCAGGGCCCCGCCCCGCCCATGATCGAGCGCTGAGCGGCGTTGCGCGCGACCTGCAAGGCCGCCGCGGCGACGGTGATGGGAATCCAGATCATGCCGACCTTTACACCGCCCTTAGACGGGCGGCCCCCTTTCGCATGGAGCCCTTACGCGACAGAGGCGCAAGAAACCGGGTGTTCGGCGCCGTCGACGCGGCGCCTCGCCTATGAGGTCTCGACCATGTCGCCCCACCCGCTCCGCCCTCTCAAGCAAGCCGCCCAGTTCCTGCTGGGCGTGCCGACCGAGGGGATCAACCCCGCCCTGGACCGGATGCTCGAGCTCGCCCAGGCCACGCCTCTGTGCTTCGGGGCCGTGGCGGGGCCCGGCGCGGGCGACGCGATGTGCCAGCTGTGGCGGCGCGGCTACCAGCGTGTCGAGGCGGCGCGGCGGGCCACATGTGGCGCGGCGGACGAGCGTAGCGACGTGCTGCTGGTCATCGACTGCCCCACCGCCCACGACGCGCGCGCCGTCGTCGCCGCGACCTACACGATGCTGCGCCCCGGCGGGACGCTGGTCGTGGACGCGAGCGCGCTGATCGACGAGGCGCCCCGGAGGGCGCTCGCCGACGGTTTGCGAGAACTAGGGCTGGACGTTCAGCCCCAGGCGCACCTGGGGGCTGAAATCCTGGCCACGCGGCCGTTCAGCCGTCGCGAAGCCGCTTAAAACCCGCTGGCGATCGCCGCTTCGGGCCGGCTCTTTTCCTTGCGGGCGAAGAGGTTGTTGAGGGCGTTGACGTACGCCTTGGCCGAGGCCGTCAGGGTGTCGGTGTCGGCGGCCGCGCCGGTGGCGATGCGGCCGTCCTCTTCCAGACGCACCGAGACCTGGGCCTGAGCGTCGGTGCCTTCGGTCACCGCGTGCACCTGGAAGAGGCGCAGGGCGGCGCTGTGCGGCACGATCTTGTGGATGGCGTTGAACACCGCGTCGACGGGACCATCGCCGGTCGCCTCGGCCGTGCTCGAGACGCCGTCGACGTCCAGGGTCAGTTCGGCCGACTGGCCATCGGTGCCGGCCACCACGCGCAGGCGCGACACGCGGATCTTCTCCGAGCCGCGCGCCAGGGCGTCGTCGACCAGGGCGATGATGTCGTCGTCGTAGACGTGCTTCTTGCGGTCGGCCAGGTCCTTGAAGCGACCGAAGGCCTCCTTCAGCGCGTTCTCGCCCAGCTCGTAGCCCAGGTCCTTCAGCTTGGCGCGGAAGGCGTGGCTGCCCGAGTGCTTGCCCATGACCAGGCTCGACGGGGCCTGGCCCACAGACTCCGGCGTCATGATCTCGTAGGTCTCGCGGTTCTTGAGCATGCCGTCCTGATGGATGCCGCTCTCGTGCGCGAAGGCGTTCTTGCCGACGATGGCCTTGTTGTACTGCACCGGGAAGCCGGTGATCGCCGAGACGTAGCGGCTGGCGCGGGTGATGTGCGTCGTGTCGATGCCGGTGCGGAACGGCAGGCGGTCGCCGCGCACCTTCAGGGCCATGACGATCTCTTCCAGCGCGGCGTTGCCGGCGCGCTCGCCCAGGCCGTTGATCGCGCATTCCACTTGGCGGGCGCCGCCCTGCACGCCGGCCAAGCTGTTGGCGACCGCCAGGCCCAGGTCGTTGTGGCAGTGGGTCGAGAAGATCACCTTGTCGGCGCCCTCGACGTTGTTGACCATCCAGTTGAACAGATCCGCGTATTCCGACGGATAGGTGTAGCCGACGGTGTCGGGCAGGTTGATCGTCGTGGCGCCGGCCTTGATGGCGGTCTCGACCGCGCGGCGCAAGAACTGGCGGTCGCTGCGGGTGGCGTCCTCGGCCGACCACTCGACATCGTCGCGCAGGTTGCGGGCGTGGCTGACCGAGCGAGCGATCACGTCGATGACGGCGTCCGGCTCCATCTGCAGCTTGTGCTTCATGTGCAGGTCGGAGGTGGCGATGACCACGTGGATCCGGCCGCGCTGGGTGGGCTTCAGGGCCTCGGCGCAGCGGTCGATGTCAACCTGGTGGGCGCGGCACAGGCCGGCGATGGTCGAGTTCTTGACGATCTTGGCCACTTCGCGGACGGCCTCGAAGTCGCCGTTCGAGGCGATCGGGAAGCCGGCCTCGATGATGTCGACCCCCATCTCCTCGAGGATCTTGGCCAGTTCCAGCTTCTCTTCCAGCGACATCGAGGCGCCGGGCGACTGCTCGCCGTCGCGCATGGTGGTGTCGAAAATGACGACGTTGTCGCGCTTGTCCGAAGCGCTGGTCGATACGGGGGTCATGGAAGTACTCGTCGAAAGGGGTGTGTGGCGTGCGGGCTGCGGGTCAAATGTCCCCTGTGCGCCCGGCCACGACGATGCGCGGCCCCTAGAGCGCCCAGGGGCTGGTAAGCCGAAGCGAAAGCAGGTCGCGCGCGACAGTCATGAGCGACTTTCTACACAGGCGCCTTGAATCGAGCAAGCAATTTGCGCCCAAGGCGCGATCCGTCGCATCTGAGGCAATATTGTTGCGCGAGACAGCGAACCGAGGAACAGATATCTCACTCATACGCCAAGGTAGGAGAAACCCGCGCGCGAAAACCGCCCACCCCGCACTGATCTTGCCAAACTCAAGTCCAATAGTGGGAGAAACGCCCTACTCCGCCGCCCCGTCCTCGGCTTCGCGCTTCTTCAGCCAGGCGCGGCTGACCAAGCCCATGCCCAGCCAGATGACGATCGCCAGAACGATCATGACGATGTGCTGCTTGCCGCCGCCCTTCATGGCCTGGACGATCGAGTTGCCGGCGAAGGCGGTCAGGGCGATCTTCGGCACGATGCCAATGGCTGTGCCGGCGGTGAAGTCGCGCATGCGCATCGGCGTGACCCCGGCGGCCATGTTGACCACGATGAAGGGCGCGGACGGCACCAGACGCACGATCAGGCTGGCCATGAAGCCATTCTTGCCGATCATCCGCATGAATTTGTTGACGCCCTCGGTGGCGAACTCGCGCAGGATCCTCGCGCCATAGGCCCGGCCCAGCCAGAAGCCCACCAGCGACGAGACGAGCGTGCCGATCCAGCTGTAGGCGAAGCCGGTCCAAGGCCCGAACGCGACCACCGCCGCGGCGATCAGCACGAACTGCGGCACGCCCAGGAAGGCCATGACGGCGAAGGCCGCCACCGCCATCGGCAACGCCCACGGCCCGCTGGCCGCGCCCAGCCAGTGCTCGACCGCCGCCTCGCCGTTGACGCCCAGAAGCTGCGCGCCGAACAGGAAGACCACCCCGACTCCGCCAAACAGCACGAACGAGACCGCCACCATGCGCCAGGCGCGGGCGTCCATATTGGTCACGAAATCGATGAAGCGGCGGATCACGCGCCCTGCCTCGCCCATGGCTCGCGCCGGGTCAAGCGCGACCGTCGGCCACGCGCTCGGCGATCGTCGCGCGAGACATCGCCGAACCGCCCGTCTAGCCTCGCCGCATGAAGATTCTGGCCATTTCCGGCAGCCTGCGGGCCGCGTCCTACAACACCGCGCTCCTGCGGGCCGCGACGGAGCTCGCCCCTGAAGGCGTGACCTTGCGCGTCCATCCGCTGAACGACCTGCCGTTCTTTAATCAGGACGTCGAGGATCTCGGCGATCCGGAAGCGGTATCCAGCTGGAAGGCGGCGGTGCGCGACGCCGACGGGCTGCTGATGGCCTGTCCCGAATACAACGGCGGACTGACCGCCGTGCTGAAGAACGCCATCGACTGGGCCTCGCGCGGCAACCCCGCGCCGCTGGAGGGCAAGATCGCCTGCGCCATGGGGGCCTCTCCGGGGATCACCGGCACGGTGCGCGCACAGGACGCCCTGCGCCTCAACCTCAAGCGCGCCGGCTGCGATCTGGCGCCGCTGAGCGATATCCTGGTCGGCCAGGCCCACACCAAGATCACGGACGGCGTCCTGGTCGACGAGCGCACGCGCCAGGCGATCGCCCGCCATCTGGAGAGCTTCGTGGAGGCTCTGCGCGCCAGGCGTTGAAGCCATCGCGCCCCTCCCGGCACGCCTCGCCAAAAGCCGTCAAAAAACCGAGGCGTCTCGCGTTGCGCCGCGGCGAACGGGAGCGTAAACACCGCCGCAATCCTGAAACGGTCCTCCAGTCGGACCAGGCAAACCCAGGGGAGTCCTGCAAGATGTCGCTCGAGTCCGCCGCCCTGCGGCGCATCGCACCGTCGGCCACCATCGCCATCAGCGCCAAGGCGCGCGCGTTGAAAGCCGCCGGTCGCGACGTAATCGCTCTTTCCGCGGGCGAGCCCGACTTCGACACGCCGGACAACATCAAGAACGCCGCCATCGAGGCCATCAAGGCCGGCAAGACCAAGTACACCGACCCGGACGGCATGCCCGAGCTGAAGGCCGCCATCTGCGCCAAGTTCAAGCGCGAGAACGGCCTGGAGTACAAGCCCAGCCAAGTTCACGTCGCCCCGGGCGGCAAGCCGGTGATCTACAACGCCCTGGTCGCCACCCTGAACCCGGGCGACGAAGTGATCATCCCCGCGCCGTACTGGGTGTCGTATCCCGACATGACCCTGCTGGCCGGCGGCACGCCCGTCTCGGTCGAGACCACCGCCGAGAGCGGCTTCAAGATCACCCCGGCGGCCCTGGAAGCGGCGATCACGCCGAAGACCAAGTGGCTTATCATCAACAGCCCCTCGAACCCGTCGGGCGGCGCCTATACCCGCGCCGAGCTGCAGGCGATCGCGGACGTGCTGCTGCGCCATCCGCAGGTCTGGGTGCTGACCGACGACATGTACGAGCACCTGGTGTTCGACGACTTCGAGTTCACCACCATCGCCCAGGTCGAACCCAAGCTCTATGATCGCACCCTGACGATGAACGGCGTCTCGAAGGGCTATTCGATGACCGGCTGGCGCATCGGCTACGCCGCGGGTCCCGAGCCGCTTATCAAGGCCATGGGCAAGATGATCAGCCAGACGACCTCGAACCCCTGCTCGATCTCGCAGTGGGCCGCGCTCGAGGCGCTGAATGGCACCCAGGACTTCATCAAGCCGAACGCCAAGCTGTTCCAGGAGCGCCGCGACCTGGTCGTGTCGATGCTGAACCAGGCCACCGGCCTGCACTGCCCGACCCCGGAAGGCGCGTTCTACGTCTATCCGTCGTGCGCCGGCCTGATCGGCAAGACCGCGCCGTCGGGCAAGGTTATCGAAAGCGACGAGGACTTCGCGACCGAATTGCTGGAGAGCGAAGGCGTCGCCGTCGTGCACGGCGCCGCGTTCGGCCTCTCGCCGTTCTTCCGCATCAGCTACGCGACCAGCAGCGACGTGCTGGAAGACGCCTGCTCGCGCATCCAACGCTTCTGCGCGGCGGTGAAGTAGGCTCTCGATAGATCCTCCCCCGCGATGCGGGGGAGGGGGCCCAAAGGGCCGGAGGGGGCCAACTCGGCCGTTTTCCAGCTTGCCCCCTCAGTCGCTCCGCGACAGCTCCTCCGCTCGCGGGGGAGCATCTCTATGCATTACCCATCAATCCAATCCGTCAGCCCTTCCCGAGCATGGACCTCGCGCAGCGCCGGGCGCTGGCGGATGCGGTCGAGATAGCGCTTGAGGTTCGGCCACTCGGTCGCGGGCTTGGGCATGTTGCGGCTCCAGCGGCACAGGATCGTGGCCAGCAGGTCCACGGTCGAGAAGCGATCTCCCACCATGTAGTCGCGCCCCACCAGATGCGCGTCGAGCCGCGCCAGGCCAGCTTCGATCCGCGCGCGAGCGGCTGCCTGCACGGCCTCCCCCGCCTCGCCGCCGGCCGGTTCGTGCGGATAGAACCAGGCGCGGAAGTGCGGCTGGAAGCTGTTGGCCAACCAGAAGCTCCAGCTCAGATACGCCGCGCGCTCGGGGGAGCCTGGCGCCGGCGCGAAGCCCGCCTCGGGATGCCGCTCGGCCAGCAGGGTCGCCAACCCCGCCATCTGGGTCACCGGCGCGCCGTCGATGATCACCGTCGGCACCACGCCGTCCGGATTGAGCGCCAGATACTCGGCCGTCTTGTGCTCGCCCTTGTCGAAGTCCAGCAGCTTCAGCTCGAACGGAACCCCGAGCTCCAGCAGCATCCAGTGGATGGCCGTGCCGGCCGTGCTGGGCGAACCATAGAGGGTGTACATTCTCGAGCCTCCTCGCTGTCGCGGGGATAGGCGGCTGGTTCTGTCCAATCGTCAATAAGGCGCCATGCTGCCAGATACGGGACCCGCCGCGGCGAGCCTCGCGCGCGGCGCCAAGACTGGCTCCAGCTCACAAATCAGACGGATGAAACCGCCATGCTGACCCTGTTCCACGCGCCGCGCTCGCGGTCGACCCGCTTCATCTGGCTGCTGGAGGAGCTGGGCGCGCCCTACGAGATCCGCAAGGTCGACATCTTCAGGAGCGTCAGCAACACCGGCGCGCGCGATCCCGCCAATCCCCATCCGCACGGCCAGGTGCCGGCCCTGCTGGACGATGGCGTGCTCATCACCGAGTCCGCGGCCATCGCGCTTTACCTGACCGACAAATTTCCCGAAGCGGGCCTTGGACCGTTGATCGGCGACCTGGGCCGCGGGTCCTACCTCTCCTGGCTGGCCTACTACGCCGGCGTGCTGGAGCCATGCGTGACCAATCTCTGGAAACAACGTCAGGACGACCAGGACAAGGTCCAGTACCACGCGTTGGACGATCGGCTGCGCTCCACGCTGGAAGCCTCGCCCTGGTTGCTGGGCGACAAGCTATCCGCCGCCGATATCCTGTTCGTCAGTCTGCTGCAGTTCGCCCGCCAGATGCTGCCGCCGCACGAGGTCTATGACGAATGGCTGGCGCGGGCCAACGCGCGCCCCGCCCTCGCCCGGGCCCTGGCCAAGGACGACGCCTGAGACAAGGCCTCCGCCCCTTGGGCTTGCATCGGGCGCGCGTTCGTCCGATGACCGCGTGAGCGCGAAAAGCCCAGGGGGCCGGATCCAGCCATGGCCGACGTCGTCAATCTGAACCAGGCCCGCAAGGCCAAGGCCAAGGCCGATGATAAGGCCCGCGCGGCCGAGAACCGCGCCCGCTTCGGCCGCACCAAGGCGGAGAAGTCGATGGAGGCCGCGCGCGCCGAAAAGCTCAAGTGCGAACTGGACGGCGCCAAGCGCGAGGACTGATCAGCCGACGTGTCGGTTGATGGCCACCGCGTGGGGATAGGTCGCCAGGAAACGCTCGGCCACGAAGTGCAGGATCACGTCTGGCTGTTCCCGGTCGATCAGCTCGCCGATCACATCGCCCTCGTGCCAGACATAGACCGAGCGCGAGAAATGCTGGGCCAGAAAGTCGATACTGAGCGTGGCGGTCGAATCTCGAAACACCAGGGCCCTGGGCAGGCTCTGGTCCTCGTGCTCCATGATGACCGTCTCGCGCCCCCCGCCGCCGGGAATATAGCCGTCGGGCGTTTCCACGCGCCGCGTGCGCTTGTGGCCCTCGGGCAGCACGTGGGAGACCACCACTTCCAGCATATTGCCGACCCGGCCAAGCGAAGCGTCGATCTCGAAGTCGGCCTTGGCGGCCTCGGGGAGCTGAATGAGGATGTCCCCCTCCATCCCGGCCATGAAATGTTGCAGCTCGCTAAAGGCGATCGGATCGCCCACGGGCGCCCCATTGGCCTTCAGCGCCAGGATCGTTTCGCGATAGAGATGATATGCGCCCAGAAAATTGACGTGGGTGTCGCCCCGGAAGAACAGAAGTCCGAAGCGTTTCAGCGCTTCGAAGCGATCCGCCAGGTAGAGAACCCGGCCCGCCCCGGCGCGAACCATCAGGGTCGCGGGTCGATCGGCGTCGGAAGCGATATCGGCCAAGCCGGCGGGCAGCCATTCGCGGTAGACAACGCTTTTCTCTGGGCAGATGACCATCTGGTAGTGGCGACCGCCCAGAAGGGCCGCTCTCTCCGCCAGCAGGCCCTCGACGGCCGCGCGCTCGTCGGAACTCCAGCGCTTGAGGCCAAACTGCCAGCCGAGGAAGTCATTGGTGTCATTGATCAGGAAAACCCAACCGCCCGCGGCGGCCAGGCCCTTGGCGCCCTCCTGGAAGGCCTTCAGGTCCCGCAGGATGTCGGCGGCCGCAGGCTCTTGTGGCGTCGCGGCGGACCATCGCCGGCGACCGAACTGAAAAAGCATCACTACGAAACTCCACGGGCGCCAGACGCTAACCGCTGGCCCTGGCGAGATCAACGTGGACTGGAGCGACCGCGACCGACCAACCAACGGAGGAGTTGCGAGATTCTTCTCGCGCCCGCGCGGCCGGCAATGGCATTGGCGGGAAAACGAGGGCTGAGCGCATGTCGGGATTGAAGAAACGATCGGTGAACCTGGCTGGCCACGCGACCTCGCTGGCGCTTGAGCCTGAGTTCTGGACGGTTCTGGAACGGACGGCCGCGCGGGACGGCGCGAGCCTCGCCGCGCTGATCCAGAGGATCGACAACACGCGCGGCGAACGCCCGCTGGCGTCCGCTTGCCGGGTGTTCGCGCTAGCCGAGGCGGCCGGAGACCGGGCCTAGGATTTCAGCGACGACTCGACAGTCGGCCGTCGCTGCGTCGGCAAGGTTGGCGGCTTGGGCATGGGCGTCTTGCGCAGCGCTTCCGGAGCGGGCGGCCGCGGTAGGCGCCATGACGCGCTCTCTCCCACCATCACGCCCAGCCGCCAGGCGCCCCAAACCGCGCTCGCCAGCAGCGCGACCACGACTAAGGCCAGCCAAACACCCCCGTGCTCGTTTCGCGGCAAGGAACGCTGGTCGCGACGCGCCATCGCGTTCATGGCCAGCGTCAGCCGCCAGGCGCCTTCGGCGCTGGCGCGTCGGGCAGCTTCGGAGCCGAGGCCGAGATGTTCACGTCGACCTGCTTCTTGGGGCTCATGCCGCCCGACCACATGAAGAAGGCGAGCACGGCGACGATCACCACCAAGCCGCCGACGATAAAGGCCAGGCCACTGTTGCCACCACCGCTGGTTTGCTCAGCCATTTCGGTCTCCCTGCGCGGACGCGCCATTTCCATTGTCGGATCAACGACACGCCGCGCGGAGAGTTCCCGGTATCGAAGGGTTAGGGCTTAAGCTCGGGCCTCGGTGTGCTACATATGTTCCCATGCATTCCGACGCCGACTCGCCAGAATTCCAGGACGGATTCCCCGGCGACCTCCCCGCTCCGCGTATTTCCGATCTCGCCCGGGCCAAGACGCCTGTCGGCGCAGCGCCCGGCTATCTGGACGGCCTGAACCCCGAGCAGCGCGAGGCGGTGGAGACAACCGAGGGCCCGCTGCTCGTTCTGGCCGGCGCCGGCACCGGCAAGACCCGCGTGCTGACCACGCGCCTGGCCCACATCCTGGCCACCGGCCGCGCCCGTCCATGGGAGCTGCTGGCCGTCACCTTCACCAACAAGGCCGCGCGCGAAATGCGCGAGCGGATCACCCACATCATCGGCCCGGAAGCCGAGGGCTTGCGCTGGCTGGGGACCTTCCACTCGGTGGCGGCCCAGATCCTGCGCCGCCACGCCGAACTGGTGGGGCTGAAGTCGAACTACACGATCATCGACACCGACGATAATGAGCGGCTGCTCAAGCAGCTGATCGAGGCCGACAACATCGACGCCAAGCGCTGGACGCCGCGGATCCTGTCGCAGATCATCGACGGCTGGAAGAACCGCGGCTGGACGCCCGACCGCGTCCCGGCCAGCGAGGCCGGCGAGTTCGCCAACGGCAAGGGGATCAGCCTCTACCGACAGTATCAGGAGCGGCTGCGCATCCTGAACGCCTGCGACTTCGGCGACCTGCTGCTGCACAACATCAGCCTGTTCACCGGCCATCCCGACGTGCTGGAGGATTTCCAGCGCCGCTTCAAATACGTGATGGTCGACGAATACCAGGACACCAACGTCGCCCAATACCTGTGGCTGCGCCTGCTGGCCCAGGGCCGCCAGAACGTCTGCTGCGTCGGCGACGACGACCAGTCGATCTACGGCTGGCGCGGGGCCGAGGTCGATAACATCCTGCGCTTCGAGCGCGACTTCCCCGGCGCCAAGGTCGTACGGCTGGAGTGCAACTACCGCTCGACCGAACACATCCTGGCCGCCGCCTCGGGCCTGATCACGGCCAACAAGGGGCGTCTGGGCAAGACCCTGTGGACCCCGGCCAAGGGCGGCGAGAAGGTCAAGGTGTCAGGGGTCTGGGACGGCGAGGCCGAGAGCCGCCTGATCGCCGACGAGATCGAGCGGGCCAAGAAGGCGGGCCGCAAGTACAACCAGATGGCCATCCTGGTGCGCGCCAGCTTCCAGATGCGGGCCTTCGAAGAACGCTTCGTGCTGCTGCAGATCCCCTACAAGGTGGTCGGCGGCCCGCGCTTCTTCGAACGCGCCGAAATCCGCGACGCCCACGCCTATCTGCGCCTGATCCAGTCGCCGGACGATGATTTGGCCTTCGAGCGGATCGTCAACACGCCCAAGCGCGGCATCGGCGACACCTCGGTGCAAAAGCTGCTGCAGATCGCGCGGCTTGAGGGGATTTCGACGGTCGACGCGGCCCGAGCGATCATCGGCGGCGACGACCTGCCCGCTCGCACCCGCACGGCGCTGTCCAACTTCATCCGCGATCTGGACCGCTGGCGCTCGCTGGTCGGCTCCGTCCACCACCAGCGCCTGCTGGAAACGGTGCTGGAGGAGAGCGGCTACACGGACGCCCTCCGCCTCGACAAGGGCCCCACCAGCCAGACGCGGCTGGAGAACCTGAAGGAACTGGTCCAGTCGATGGGGTCCTTCGACACGCTGGAGGCCTATCTGGAGCACGTGTCGCTGGTCATGGACCTGGACCGCGAGGCTACCGGCGACGCGGTCTGGATCATGACCCTGCACTCGGCCAAGGGGCTGGAGTTCCCGCTGGTCTTCCTGCCCGGCTGGGAGGAAGGCGTCTTCCCCAGCCAGCGCAGCATGGACGACAAGGGCGAGAAGGGCCTCGAGGAAGAGCGGCGCCTGGCCTATGTCGGCATCACCCGCGCCCGCGAGGAGGCCCGCATCAGCTTCGTGGCCAACCGGCAGGTCTATGGTCGGTGGACGTCGCAACTGCCCAGCCGCTTCGTCGACGAGCTGCCGATCGCCCACGTCGATGCGGCGTCCGAGACCGGCTATTACGGCGGCGGCCCGGGCATGCAGTCGACCGCGGCCTCGCGCTGGGACGACCCCGGCACGTCCGCCTTCCAAGCCGGCAGCTATGATAGTCCCGGCTGGAAACGCGCGCAGGAGCGCACCTCGGGTTTTGGCGAGCGTGGCGGAGCGTGGCGCGGCGGCGGCGTGCGCGCCGGCTCGTCCGCGCGCTCGGCCCCGATCGAGGGCGAAGGCCGCCTGGTCGCCGTCTCGGCCCCGACCAACAGCGCCTACGCGCGCGGCGACCGCGTGTTCCACGTCAAGTTCGGCTACGGCAAGGTCACCGGCATCGAGGGCAACAAGCTGACCGTGGCCTTCGACAAAGCCGGCGACAAGAAGGTGATCGACAGCTTCGTCGAGAAGGCCTGATCAGCGCTTCTTCGATTTCAGCCCGGGCTTGATGCCGTCGTGCTCGGGCGGTTTCTCGACCGGGCGCGGCGTCAGGCTCTCCCAGGCGCCGACCGCGACCAGGACCAGGGTCGAGAGCGCCGACAGTATGAGCGGGCTGAGGTTGAGCGCGATCGGGACCAGCGCCGCCAGGGCCACGAGGCCGGTGATCCGCGCCCGCGACCAGCGGCGGAACACCGCCAGCTTGAACAGCAGCGTGCCCAGCAGGAAAAGCGCCGGGCCGCCGATCACCGCCGCCGCGATCTTGAAATCGGCGTGGCCCAGCGGATGGTGGATCACCCACTCGTCGCCGACCGCCGCCACGATGATCCCGGCCACCGGCAGGATGTGGGTGTAGGTATAGGCCACGCGCGCGATGGCGCCGGGATCCTTGGACTCCTCTATGGCCTTGCTGGCCGCCTCGGCGGTCGAGGAGAAATAGATCCACCACATCGCCAAGCTGCACAGGAAGGCGCTGGCGAACGCGGCCATCACCGGCAAGTCCCACGGCATGCCCATCACGGTGCTGCCGCTGACGATGATGGACTCGCCCAGGGCGATGATCGTGAACAGGGCGCAGCGCTCGGCCATGTGCCCGCCCTCGACCTTCCATTCGGCGCTCTTGGTCCGCCCCAGACCCGGCGTCCAGAAGCCGACGGCGGCCGACAGATATTCGATCGCGAGCGCCAAGCCCCAGATAGCGAGGCGCGCCTCCCCCTGCACGAAGCCGCCGACGATCCAGAAAATCGCGGCGAACGCCAGCCAGGACAGGATGCGGGCGAAGTTCGCGCGGTGCTGGGGCTCGCGCCAGACGCTCCAGAGGAAGAAAGCGGTGCGGCCGACCTGAATGGTCACGTGCCCCGCCGCGAAGGCCAGGCCCCGCTCGCCGAACGCGTCCGGAATGGCGGCGGCCAGCAGCAGCGCGGCGGCCATCATCACGAATAGCATCAGCCTGACCGGCCCGCGCTCGGGATCCAGCCAGTTCGTGGCCCAGGCCGTATAGATCCACGACCACCACACCGCCAGCAGCAGCAGCGTGGCGTGGATCAGACCAGGCCCGTCCGGATGGCGCAGCACCGCGTGCGACAGCTGGGTGACGGCGAACACGAACACCAGGTCGAAGAACAACTCCGCGTAGGTGACGCGGGCGTGTTCGGCGGCGTTGCGCTCCCGCAGCAGCGGCGACTTGGTGTTGGCCATGCCTTTCCTTGATCACAGTCAACGCGACGAGGCCAGCCCCACCGGCCCTGGCATAGAACCAAGTCCCGTTTCGCGCGCTCTAGCGACATGGAACGCCTGGACCTGATCCTCGATCGCCTGAAGGCCTTCGCCCTCACCCGCCCCGTCACCTACGGCGCGCCCGTTCGCCGTCGTCGGTCTGCTGGCGGGCCTGTTCATGCGGATGGGTCCACAGGATGGCCCCTATGTGCCCGAGATGGAACGCGTCGAACGCCCGGTGATGGCTGAAGCCGAACCGATCGCCTGGCCGACCGGCGAGATCCCGGACTACGTCATCGGCACGGACGCCTTGAAGCCGCCCAGCGCCCCGAGAGCGATGATCCAGTACGCGGACTACGAGCCGCCGCCAGAGCCTGACCTTTCGCCGTATGTCCCGGTGGAACATGGCCCCGCCACGCCGCCGCCTTCGCCCGAGGAGACGCGCTGGGCCTCCGCGCGCGGCGACATCCTGGATGTGTCTCTGCCCGAGGACGCGCCGCGCGCGCCGATCGCGCCCTCGGCTCCGATCGCGCCTTCCGGCCCCACGCCGACGGTCCTCGCCGGTATCGCTTCATAACGCTGAAGGCTCGCTTTTCGCCGCCTTTGCCGCTAACGGAGCGGCATGACCGACTATACGCCCCAGCAGATCGTCGCCCGCGGCGCGCGCGCCGACGCCGAGACCGCCGCCGACGCCATCGATAATCACCCGGGCCTGGAAGGCGCGACCTACTCGATCCTGGAAGAGGACGAGGACAAGAACGTCTGGCGTATCGACGCCTTCCCCACCACCCAGGAGGAAGATGACGGCCTGATGGCGCTGCTGGCCGACTACGATCTGAAGGTCACGCGCGACACCCTGGCCGACGCCGACTGGCTGGCCATGGCGCTGTCGGGCCTGCCGCCGGTGCGCGCCGGCCGCTTCTTCGTCTACGGCATGCACGATCGCGGCCGCCTGCCGGCCAGCACCGTCAACCTGCGCATCGAAGCCGGCGCGGCGTTTGGCACCGGCCACCACGGCACCACCGTCGGCTGCCTGCAGGCCTATGACCGCCTCATCAAGGCGCGGAAGTTCAACAAGGTCCTAGACGTCGGCGCGGGCACGGGCCTGCTGGCCATCGCGGCCGCGCGCACGGGCACCAAGCTGGCCGTCGGCACCGACATCGACAAGCCCAGCGTCCGGATCGCCAAGGAAAACGCCCAGGTCAACAAGGCCAACGCACGCTTCGTCCACGCCTCGGGCCTCTCCAACAAGCTGGTGGCGCGCAACGCCCCCTATGACTTGGTGTTCGCCAACATCCTGGCGCGCCCGCTGATCAGCCTGGCCCAGGACATCAAGCACGCCCTGGTCCCCGGCGGCACGGTCATCCTGTCGGGCCTGCTGCGCACCCAGGAGCGGATGGTCAAGGCCGCCTACCTGTCGCGCGGCTTCAAGGTGAAGAGCCGCATCCACCGCGACGCCTGGGCGACGCTGGTCTTACAGAGGCCGTAAGGACGCCCGGTCAGGCGATATCCTGAACCTTACCGTCCAGCGACATCAGGCCAAGCTCGACCTCCAGGTGCTCGTGGCGACGCTTGATCTCGGCGCGGAGCGCTTGGAGCTCCTTGGCGTGGATCGCCAGCTCCTTGTCGGGGGTGTCGACCGACTCCGGTCCGAGGATCACCTTGTAGGCGCCGCAGTCACGGTGATCGAGCACCATGACCTTGTGGATCGCGTGCAGGGTGATCGCGACGTCCAGATGGCTCCAGAAGGTCTGGCCCCAGCTGGGATATTTGTCGGTCAGGGCGCCGAGCGACGCGCCCGCCAGCACCACGTGATCATACTTGTCGCGCAGTCCTCGCCCATCCATGTAGGCGACCGTGCTGTCGACCAGGCGGTAGTCCATGCAGGTCAGCAGCAGCATGTCGGTGTGGCCGCGCGCTCGGGCGACGCCCGGCGCCAAGGTCGACAGCAGGCTGACGCTGCCGCCGAGGGCGATTAGACCAAACGCTTCCCGGCGTGACAGGCCGGTGATCTTGGGAGAACAGCAGGTCTTCATCGTGGTCTCTCCGCGAGTTGAGGCGCGGCACAGTTCCACTCGCCCGCAAGCGTGGCCATGTGACGTCGGGACGCATCAAACGCCGCGGTCCGCATCCCGACCGCGCGACGACTTGGCGTTTGCACGGCCAGACTTTAAATCCGAGAGATGCGCCAGACCTTCGACGAATCCACCGATCCCTCCTTCGGCCCAAAGCACGTCCCGCTGATCCGCCAGGCCATGGCGGCGCAGGGGCTGGACGGCTTCCTGGTGCCGCACGAGGACGAGCACCAGAACGAATACCTGCCCGCCGCCAACGACCGCCTGGCCTGGGCTAGCGGCTTCACGGGCTCGGCCGGCGCCGGCGTGATCCTGAAGGACCGCGCCGCCGTGTTCGTCGACGGCCGCTACACCCTGCAGGTCCGCGAACAGGTGGACCAGCGCGTGTTCGAGATCCGCGACCTCGTCGAGGGCGGCGTGCCGGCCTATCTGGAGACCGTGTCGAACGGCGCGGTGATCGGCTACGACGCCCGCCTGCATAGCCCGGCCGCCCTGGACAGCTTGAAAGCCGCCGCAACCCGCGCCGGCGCCACCCTGAAGCCCGTCGCCGCCAACCCGGTTGACCAGGCATGGGGCGAAGCCCGTCCCGCCCAGCCGATGGCGCCGATCGTCCCGCAGCCGATCGAATATGCCGGCGAGGAGTCGAACGCCAAGCGCGCCCGCGTCGGCGCGTCCGTCGCCGCCCTCGGCGCGGAAGCCGCAGTGATCACCGCCCCGGCCTCGATCGCCTGGCTGTTCAACGTGCGCGGCGGCGACGTCATCCGCACGCCCCTGCCTCTGTCGCAAGCCATCCTGAACGCCGACGGCACGGCCCGCCTGTTCATCGAGCCGGCCAAGGTCACGCCGGACCTCCCCGCATGGCTCGGCAACCAGGTCTCGCTGGAGACGCCCGACCGCTTGGCCGAAGCGCTGGGCGACCTTTCAGGCAAGAGCGTGGTCGTCGATCCCGCCCAGTCCTCGGCCTGGTACTTCGACACCCTGGCCGCCGCCGGCGCCAAGATCGTCCGGGCGATGGACCCCTGCACCCTTCCCCGCGCATGCAAGAACGCCGTCGAGTTGGACGGCACGCGCGAGGCGCACCGCCGCGACGGCGCGGCCCTGACGCGGTTCCTGCACTGGCTGGCGACCGAAGGCCAGGTGAGCCCGCCCGACGAGAAGGAAGCCGTCGCCAAGCTGGAAGCGTTCCGCGAGGCCACCGGCGTGCTGAAGGACCTGTCCTTCGACACCATCGGCGCGGCCAACGGCCACGGCGCCCTGCCCCACTACCGTCCGACCGAGCGGTCCAACGAGCGCGCCAAGCTGGGCTCGCTGCTTCTGGTCGACAGCGGCGGCCAATACATGGACGGCACCACCGATGTCACCCGCACGGTGGCGATTGGCGAACCCTCCGCCGAGATGGTCCAGCGCAACACGCTTGTCTTGAAGGGCCACCTGGCCATCGCTCGCCTGCGCTTCCCGGCCGGCACCACCGGTTCGGCCATCGACGCCCTGGCCCGCATGGCTTTGTGGGCCCACGGCCTGGACTACGATCACGGCACCGGCCATGGCGTCGGCGTCTATCTCGGGGTGCACGAAGGCCCGCAGCGGATCTCGAAGGCGCCCAACACCATCGCCCTGCAGCCCGGCATGATCGTCTCGAACGAGCCCGGCTACTACAAGGACGGCGAATACGGCATCCGGATCGAGAACCTGGAAGTGGTCATGCCGGCCGAGGACGTGCCCGGCGGCGAGCGGCCCATGCACCGCTTCGAGGCCCTGACGCTCGCGCCGATCGACCGCCGCCTGATCGACGTCGCGATGCTGAGCAGCGACGAGCGGGCCTGGCTCGACGCTTACCACGCGCGTGTGAGAGAGGCGGTCCGAGCTGCGCTCGACGAGAGCGACCAGCGCTGGCTCGACCAGGCGACCGCGCCGCTGTAGCTATTTAGCCAAGAGCCGCAGGGTGGGCAAAGGCGCAGTCGTGCTTTCTCCACATGCGAGATCGCAATGGCGCCGTGCCCACCACCTCACCGCCGAATTCGCTGATCGATGGTGGGCACGCTGCCGCCTATGGCGGCCGCTTTGCCCACCGTACAGGGCCGGCGTCATGTGCCAGCAAATGCCTATCGTTCATTTTGAGGACCAGCTCTGCCCGCAGCGCGTTGCGTTGGCGCGACCACGCCCCACATCAGTTCCTTCGGAACAACGGAGAGCTGCTCATGCACATCGACCTCTCGGGAAAGACCGCCCTCGTCACGGGGGCCACTGCGGGGATCGGCTTTGCCATCGCCAAGGGGCTCGCCGCGTCCGGCGCGGAGGTCGTCATCAACGGCCGC
>CAKZJK010000282.1 GCA_936942565.1 uncultured Caulobacter sp.
CGAGGCCGCGCCGTGGGGCGGCCTGCCCAAGCCCGACATCCTGGCCCTGACGGCCGGGTCCGACGCCGGACCCAAGCTGTTCGAGGCCTGGGCTCGCGAGACGGGCGCGGAACTTTTCTCCTACGGCCGCTCGATCGAGGGGCGATGGGATCTGCCTCTGGAGTGGTGGTCCGACCTGCCCGAGCGTTGGCAAGAGACCCTGGAGGCCGAGCGGCTGGATCTGCTGACCGCCCAGTTGGAGGCGAGCATTCCACGCCTGGAAGCGATCACCGGCCGCAGGTTCGATCCGGCCCGTTTCGTGGAGGTGATGGATCTCGTCAATGAGCAGGAAGACTACTACCGCCGCACCCGCGACCTGATCGCCGCCACCCATCCGGCGCCGGCGGGCATCGTCGACACCATGCCGGCGACCATGGTGCCGCAGTGGCATCGCGGTTCGGTCTGGGGCCGTGACGCGGCCAAGCGCTTCCACGACGAGGTCGCCGCGCGCGTCGAGGCCGGCGAGGGTGCGTGCCCGGGCGAGAGGATCCGCCTGATGTGGGTCGGACGGGGGCTGTGGAGCGACATGGGGTTCTACCAGCGTTGGGAGGAGAGCCACGGCGCGGTGTTCGTCTGGTCGATGTATCTGGGCCTGGCCGCCGACGGCTATCTGCGATCGTTCGAGGGCGAGAAGGACGCGATGCGGGCCTTGGCCGCGCGCTTCGTGACCATGGGCGATGAGCTGCGCATGCCGACCTGGGCGGGGGCCTGGCACGTCAAGGAGGCCCAGACACACGGCGTCCACGGCGCGGTGGCGATCGACGACGCCGATCCTTTCGTTCTGGCCGCCCTGGAGCGCGCCGGCGTGCCGGTGCTGCGCTTGCCGATGAGCAATATGAGCCTCGAGGGCGACGCCCTCGAGGCGGCCGTCACGGCCTTCATCGAAGGCCTATGAACCCCTACCGCGACCCGTCCCATTTCCAATCGCCAGGAGAGTTCCGATGAAGCTTCCGATTTTGGCCGCGACGCTGGCGGCCTTGGTTCTCCCCAGCGCGGCCGCGGCCCGCGAACCGGCGCCCCCGCCCTATCAGGCGGTGATGGAGAGTGACCCCAGCCTGCCGACCCATACGGTCTACCGACCGGCGGACCTGGCCGCCGTGGGCGCTGCAAAGCTGCCGATCCTGGCATGGGCCAACGGCGCCTGCGCCAACGAAGGCGACGCCTTCGCCAAGTTCCTGACCGAGATCGCCGGCCATGGCTATCTGGTCGTGGCCATTGGTCCGATCGTCGGGCCCAAGCCGCCGAACGCGGGGCCGCCGCAACGGCCCGACATGAACGCGCCGCCCAAGACCACCTCGTCGCAGCTGATTGACGCCATCGATTGGGCGGTCGCCGAGAACGCGCGGCCAGCAAGCCGCTACAAGGGACGTCTCGACGTCAAGAGAATCGCGGTGATGGGCATGTCCTGCGGCGGCCTCCAGGCCATCGAGGCGTCGGCCGATCCGCGCGTCACCACCACCGGGGTGTGGAACAGCGGCGTTCTGGGGACGGGGACGGGCGGCTTGCCCGGCGCCAACGTGACCAAGGCGAGCCTGAAGGCCCTCCACGGTCCGGCGATCTATGTCAGCGGCGACGCCAGCGACATCGCCTTCGGCAACGCCAATGACGACTTCGCGCGGATCGACCACATTCCGGTCGTCCGGGCCTACGAGGATGGCGTCGGCCACGGCGGGACCTACAGTCAGCCGCGCGGCGGTTCGTTCGGCGAGGTGGCCGTGGCGTGGCTGAACTGGCAGCTGAAGGGCGACGCCACCGGTCGGGCCATGTTTGTCGGTCCGGACTGCCGCCTCTGCGCGCGGCCAGGTTGGCACGTCGAACGCAAGGGCCTGAAATAGAGGCGGAAGGCCTCAGCCCAGCTCCGCGATGACCTCGGCGGCTTCGGTGAAGGCGGTGTTGGCGGCGGGCACGCCGGCGTAGATCGCCGTCTGCATCAACACCTCCTTCAGCTCGTCCTGGGTGAAGCCGCCTTGCTCCAGCCCGGCGCGGACATGGAGGCGGAATTCCTCCCAGCGCGCCAGGCTGGCGCAGATGGCCAGCACCAGCAGGCGGCGGGTGCGGTGATCCAGGCCTGGCCGGCCCCAGATCTCGTTCCAGGCGTAGCGGGTGATCATCGCCTGGTAGTCGGCGGTGAAGGCGGTGCGCTTGGCCAGGGACTTGTCGACCCAGGCATCGCCCAAAACCTTACGCCGGGTTTCCAACCCCGCCTCGAACAGCGTGTCCTTGGCTTCGCGCACGGCGGTCCCGCGCCGGACCTCGCGCACGAAGTCCCGCACCGCGCCGGCCAGGGCCGTGGGCGCTTCCAGGCTAGGCAGGTGCGCCCCGCCGATCTCGATATGGCGCGCGCCCGCGACTGCGGCGACGATGTGCTGGCCATGGCCCTCGAAGGGAGTGGCTAGGTCCTTGGCGCCGGTGACCACCAGGGTCGGCGCGACGATGGCCGACAGGCGGTCCAGCAGGGCCATGTCGCGGATGGCCGCGCCGCAGCCGGCATAGCCGTCGACGCTTTGGGCCAGCATGCCGGCGCGCACGGTCTCGACGATCTCGGGGTGCTGGGCGCGGAAGGCGTCGGAGAAGAAGCGGCCCATCACCGCCTCGACGATCGCTCCCATGCCCTCGGCGCGGATCAGCGCCAGGCGCTGGTTCCAGACGGCGGGGTCCATGGCCGGCGAGGTGCAGGCCAGGACCAGCGCCTCGACGCGTTCCGGCGCCTTGGCCGCCAGGGTCATGGCGATCATGCCGCCCAGCGAGGTCCCGCACAGGCTGGCCTTGTCGGCGCCAGCCGCGTCCATCACCGCCAGCACATCGTCTGCCAGCAGGTCCAGGCTGTAGTCGCCGGCCGGCGCATCGGATGCGCCGTGTCCCCGCGTGTCCAGGCGGATGACGCGGAAGTCCGGGGTCAGCAGCGGCACGACCGGATCGTATAGCGACAGGTCCGTGCCGATCGAGGTCAGCAGCACCAGGGCCGGCTTGTCGGCCGCGCCGTCCTGACGCCAGTAGAGGCGGGCGCCGCGCGAAATCAGCGGTCCTTTTCGTAAGCGGCCAGCGCCTGGGCGACCAGCGCCGCGCTCTCGCCGGTGTCGGTCCCGACCTTGGCGGACGCGAGGTTGGCGGCCATGCGGCCCTCATCGACCTCCAGGCCTTCGATGACGGTGACCATGGCGGCGAGAGCGCCGTGGGTCAGTTGGAACAGTTCGGCCAGAACGGGCCCTTCGGCCTGCCAGCCGCCGAGACCGCGCTCGTGCTGCTGAGGCAGGGCCGAAACGATGGTCGCGGCCAGATGCGGCGCGCGGATCGCCGCCGACAGGGCGACCTGGCATCCGGTCGGGTTGCGCTTGTGGGCCATCGCCGAGGAGCCGCCGCGTCCAGCCTGGCGCGGCTCGAAGGCCTCGCCGACCTCGACCTGAGCCATCAGGGCGATGTCGCCGGCGATCTTGCCGATCGCGCCGGTCAGGATGGCGAGCGCGGAAGCCAGACCCGCCACGCCCTGGCGCTCGGCGTGCCAGGGGAGGGCGGGCGGCAGGTTCAAGCGCGCGGCCAGTCGTTCCGCCAGCGCCACGCCTTGTCCATCGAGGCCGGCGCGCGAGCCGGTCGCGCCGCCGAACTGCAGGCGAATGGCGGCGGTCTCGCGCTCGAACCGCTTGAGCGCCCCGGTCACGCCCGACAGCCAGGTCGAAACCTTCAGCCCAAAGGTGATCGGCAAGGCGGCCTGGAGCAGGGTGCGGCCCAGCATGGGGGTGGACTGGTGCGCGCGGGCCAGGGCCGCGAGCGCGTCGGCCAGGCGCGCCGCGTCACGTCGGATCAGCGCCGCGCCATCGCGCGCCTGCAGCATCAGGGCCGTGTCCGCGAGGTCCTGGCTAGTCGCGCCCTTGTGGACGCGCGCGGCGGCCTCGGGCGGCGACACTCGGGCCCGCAGGCGCTCGACCAGGGGAATGGCCAACGTTCCGGCGTGCGCGGCGGCCTCGGCCAGTTCGGCGATGTCGAACTTGGACGCACAGGCGGCGGCGATCGCCTTGGCGTCATCTGGCGGGATCAGCCCCAACTCGGCCAGGGCCAGGGCCAGCTCGGCTTCGAACGCCAGGGCCGCCTTCAGCAGCGCCTCGTCGCCGAACACGGCCAGCATCTCCGGCGTCGAGGCCGGTCGGTCGCGCAGCAGGGAAGGCAAGGGCGGGCGACTCCGTTCAGCGTCAGATGTCGAAGAAGACCGTTTCGCCTTCGCCTTGCAAGATGATGTCGAAGCGCCAGACGGCGGCCCCATCCTCTTCCCGGACGCGCCGAGCGATCAATGTGTCGCGGCGTTGTGCGGGAACAAGGCCCAGGATCGCGTCGCTGGCGTTGGCGGCGTCGCCCTCGAAGTAGACGCGAGTGACCAGGCGCTTGAGCAGGCCGCGACCAAAGACGCCGACCGCGATGTGCGGGGCGTGGCCGTCGGCGATCGCGCCGGGGCGAATGGTGCGGAACCGGTAGACGCCGTCCTCGCTGGTCGAGGAGCGGCCAAAGCCGATGAAGCCGGTGTTGCCTTCGGCGTAGCGGCCGGCCGCGTCGGCCTGCCAGATCTCGACCATGGCGTCGGGGATGACCTGGCCGTCGGCGTCGATCACCGCGCCTTCCAGCACGATCGTCTCGCCCGCGATCTCGCCCTTGGGGCTGGGCGAGGCCAGCAGATAGTGCTCGGGCGGCATCAGCTCGGGGCGCGCCCCGATCTCGCTGGTCCCGACCAGGTCGGCGCCGCCCTTCCAGGGCAGGCCGTAGTGGAAGAACGGGCCGACCGTCTGCCAGGGGGTTTGGCCGAAGATCGCCGGGTCCTGATTGTCTTGGCGCGGGGCGGGACGGGCTTGTTCGGGGGTCATTGGCCGTTCTCGAAAGGCGTGGCGTCGCGGCCGCGCAGGACGATGTCGAAGACGTAGCCCAGGGCCCAGTTGGGCTCGGTCGTCTCGAGGTCGAAGCGCGAGACCATCCGCTGGCGGTAGGGCATGGGCACGGCGTTGGCGATCGGGTCGATCTCGATCAGCGGGTCGTCGGGGAAGTACATCTGGGTCACCAGCCGGGTGGCGAAGGCCGGGCCCAGCAGCGACAGGTGGATGTGCGACGGACGCCAGGCGTTCTTGTGGTTCCGCCAGGGATAGGCGCCCGGGCGAACCGAGATGAACCGATAGCGACCCTCGGCGTCTGTGATCACGCGTCCGGCGCCGGTGAAGTTGGGATCCAGCGGCGCGTCCCACTGGTCCTTCTTGTGGATGTAGCGGCCGGCGGCGTTGGCCTGCCAGACCTCGACCACGGTGTGGGGGACGGGACGGCCGTCCTCGTCCACGACCCGGCCCGAGACGACGATCCGCTGACCCAGGGGCTCGCCCTTGTGCTGGGTCGTCAGGTCCGCCATCGACTCGCCCATCAGCCGCGACCAGGCGTTCGCCGGCCCGGTGGTCTCGGTCAGGGTGTGGGGGATCCTGACCAGCGGCTCGCGGGGCGAGCGCGAGACGGTCGAGCCGTAGTCGGGATACAGCGAGGGCGGCTGGCCCGCGTCCTCGCGGCGGTAGGAACCAGGCAGGATCAGGCTCATCAGGGTCTCCTAGACGCGCTCGAAGGCGAGGGCGGCGCCCTGGCCGACGCCGATGCAGAGAGTGGCCAGGCCGCGCTGGCCGCCGGTGGCCTCGAGCTGCCGCAGGGCGGTGAGGACCAACCGCGCGCCGGACGCGCCCAGGGGGTGGCCGAGCGCGATGGCGCCGCCATTGGCGTTCACGTGCTGGCCGTCGTCGGGGAGGCCGAGCTGGCGCAGGACCGCCAGGCCCTGGGCGGCGAAGGCCTCGTTCAGCTCGACGGCGTCGAAGTCGCCGATCGAAAGGCCGGTCTTGGCCAGCAGCTTGCGGACCGCCGGAACGGGGCCGATCCCCATCACGCGTGGCGGCACGCCGGCCGTGGCGTAGCCGGTGATCCGAGCGCGCGGCGTCAGGCCGTGGCGTTTGACGGCCTCCTCCGAGGCCACGATCAGGGCCACGGCCCCGTCATTGACGCCCGAGGCGTTGCCGGCCGTGACCGTGCCGCCTTCGCGGACCACCGGCTTCAGCTTGGCCAGGGCCTCCAGAGTGGTCTCGCGCGGATGCTCGTCGCGCTCGACGAGCGTCGGACCGGCCTTGCCGGGGATCTCGACGGGGGTGATCTCGCCCGCCAGGAAGCCGTTGGCCTGGGCGGCGGCCGCGCGCTGCTGGCTGCGCAGGGCGAAGGCGTCCTGGTCCTCGCGGCTAACGGCGTAGTCGGTCGCGACGTTCTCGGCGGTCTCGGGCATGGAGTCGACGCCGTAGGCTTTGCGCATAGCCGGGTTCACGAACCGCCAGCCGATGGTGGTGTCGTAGATTTCGGCGTTGCGCGAGAAGGCGCTGTCGGCCTTGCCCATCACGAACGGCGCGCGGCTCATGCTCTCGACGCCGCCGGCGATGACGAGGTCGTTCTGGCCAGACAGGATGGCGCGCGCGGCGTAGCCGACCGCTTCAAGGCCCGAGGCGCAGAGGCGGTTGACGGTGACGCCGGGGACCTCGACCGGATAGCCGGCCAGCAGCAGGGCCATGCGGGCGACGTTGCGGTTGTCCTCGCCGGCCTGGTTGGCGCAGCCTATCACGACCTCGTCGAGGGCCGAGAGATCGAGGCCGGGATTGCGCGCGGCCAGCGCCTTCAGCGGAATGGCCGCCAGGTCGTCGGCCCGCACCTTGGCCAGCGCGCCGCCGTAGCGGCCAATGGGCGTGCGGATCCCGTCACAGAGATAGGCGGTGGTCATGCGAAAGCTCCCGCGTCGAAATCGGCCTCGGTCTTGGCCTTGATCTCGTCGAGGGTGACCCCCGGCGCGAGCTCGATCAACGTCAGGCCGCCACCTTTCCGATCCAGGTCGAAGACGCAGAGATCGGTGATGACCATGTCGACGCAGGCCGCGCCGGTCAGGGGCAGGGCGCAGCGCTTGAGGACCTTGCTCTGGCCGGCCTTGTTGGCGTGGTCCATGACCACGATGACGCGCTTGACGCCGGCCACCAGGTCCATGGCCCCGCCCATGCCTTTGACCATCTTGCCGGGGATCGTCCAGTTGGCGATGTCGCCGTTCTGGGCCACTTCCATCGCGCCGAGCACCGTCAGGTCGATGTGCCCGCCGCGGATCATCGCGAAGCTCTGGGCGCTGTCGAAGAAGCTGGAGGTCGGCAGTTTGGTGATCGTCTGCTTGCCGGCGTTGATCAGGTCCGGATCGGCCTCGCCCTCGTAGGGGAACGGACCCATGCCCAGCATGCCGTTTTCGCTCTGCAGCGTCACATGCATGCCTTCGGGAATGTAGTTGGCCACCAGCGTCGGAATGCCAATGCCGAGGTTCACGTAGAAGCCGTCTCGCAGCTCCCGGGCGGCGCGGGCCGCCATCTCGTCGCGCGTCCAGGCCATTACGCGGTCTCCTTCTGGCGAGTGGTGACCCGCTCGATGCGCTTTTCGAACTTCGCGCCCTTGATGATCCGGTCGACATAGATGCCGGGCGTGTGGATCGCATTGGCGTCCAGTTCGCCGGCCTCGACGATCTCCTCGACCTCGACGATCGTCACCTTGCCGGCGGTCGCCATGACCGGGTTGAAGTTGCGGGCCGTCATCCGGAACATCAGGTTGCCTTCAGGATCGGCCTTCCAGGCCTTGACGATGGCGAGGTCGGCGCGCAGCCAGGTCTCGCGCACGTATGCTTCGCCCTCGAAGGTCTCGACCGGCTTGCCCTCGGCCACGACCGTGCCGACGCCGGTCTTGGTGTAGAAGGCCGGGATGCCCGCGCCGCCGGCGCGGATACGCTCGGCCAGGGTGCCCTGCGGGTTCAGCTCCAGCTCCAGCTCGCCCGACAGATAGAGCTGTTCGAAAAGCTTGTTCTCGCCGACATAGGACGAGATCATCTTCCGGATCTGGCCGTTGTTCAGCAGCATCCAGAGGCCGAAGCCGTCGGCGCCGCAGTTGTTGCTGATCACGGTCAGGCCCTTGACGCCGGTGTCCTTAAGGGCCGGGATCAGGGTTTCGGGATTGCCCGACAGGCCAAAGCCTCCGGACATCAGGGTCATGCCGTCGAAGACGACGCCTTCCAGCGCCGCGGCGGCGCTCTCGTAGATCTTGCTTTTCATGCGTGCTCCGAAGCCTCCTAGACCAGAGGGAGGCCGACGTAGTTCTCGGCGAGGGTGACCTGGGCGGCGCGCGAGCCGCGCATGTAGGCGAGCTCGGCGACCTGCATCTTGCGGTCGAAGCCGTCGCGGTCGGGGAAGCGGTGGGTCAGGCTGGTGAACCACCACGAGAAGCGCTCGGCCTTCCAGACGCGGGCCAGGGCGCGCGCCGAATAGCCGTCGAGGCCGGCGTCCGAGCCTTCCAGATAGTGCTCGGTCAGGGCCTGGCCCAACATGATCACGTCCGAGGCGGCCAGGTTCAGGCCCTTGGCGCCGGTCGGCGGCACGATGTGGGCGGCGTCGCCGGCCAGGAACAGGCGGCCATGGCGCATGGGCTCGCTGACGAAGCTGCGTAGCGGCGCGATCGATTTCTCGAACGAGGCCCCACGTGTCACCCGCGCGCCGGCCTCCGGACCCAGCCGCAGGCAAAGCTCGTCCCAGAAGCGCTCGTCGCTCCAGTCCTCGATCCGCTCATCCAGACCGCACTGAATGTAATAGCGGCTGCGGGTGGGCGAGCGCATCGAGGCCAGGGCGAAGCCGCGTTCGTGGTTGGAATAGATCAGCTCGTGGTCGCAAGGCGGCACGTCGGCGAGCACGCCGAGCCAGCCAAACGGATAGACGCGCTCGAAGGTCTTCAACACATCGTCGGGGATCGTGGCGCGGCTGACGCCGTGATAGCCGTCGCACCCGGCGATGAAATCGCAATCCAGCCGCTGCTCGGCGCCGTCCTTGCGCCAGGTGACGTAGGGCTTGGTCCCATCGATCTCGTGCAGGGCGACATCCTCGGCGTCGAAGATGATCCGCACGCCGCGCGGCTCGGCCGCGTCGAACAGGTCCTTCATGACCTCCTGCTGGCCATAGACCATCACCGTCGAGCCGCCGGTCAGCTCGGAGATGTCGATGCGGAAGAGGTCGCCGTCGGCGGCGATGTTGGTGCCGGTGTGGACAAGGCCCTCGGCGCGCATGCGTTGGCTCAGGCCCAGCTCGTCCATCAGGTCGACCGTGACCTGCTCCAGGACGCCGGCCCGGACGCGGCCCTCGACATACTCGCGATCGCGGCGCTCGATGACGACGGCGTCGAGGCCCGATCGCCGCAGCAGATGGGCTAGGAGCAGCCCGGCGGGGCCAGCGCCAATGATGGCGACCTGTGTGCGCATATGGTCCTCGTTTCGCCCTGACGCCGCTCTGGGGCGACTTGAGGCCAGAGTGAGCGCTCGTCGGTCGTCTGGGGATGGACAGAGCTGCCAAAAAGTTGGACTTTTCGCTCGGCGGCGGCGGCGCGCGAACGCCAATCAGGAGCGTGACGGGTGCCCGATAGCTCAACAATTCCTAGCTTCTTCCTGTTCGGAGAGCCCCTGAAGACGGTGCAGGGCAAGTTCATCCATCTCGAGGAGTTGGACGATCGAACAAGGCCCAATAATTGGAACATACGCGCGCACGCGCATACGGACCTCAACCACGTCTTCCACATCTCCGCTGGCGGCGGGGTGATGCATGTCGACGACGAGACCATCGCGTTCGCCGCGCCGTGTCTGCTGCTGGTCCCTTCCGGCCGGGTGCACGGCTTCGCCTACGAGGTCGAAACCGCGGGCTCGGTCCTGACGATCGCCGACAGCTATCTGCGCGACCTGACGGCGCGGGAGCCGGCCTTCGCCGGCCTGTTTCGCGCGCCGCGCCAGACACCGCTGGACGCCCGCTCACGCGTCGCCGCCTCGCTGGCCGAGCTGTCGCGCGAGCTGGTCTGGACCGCGCCGGGCGGCGGGGCGGCGGCCGAGGCGCACCTGCTGACCATCCTGGTCGAGGCGCTGCGCCGGCAGGTCCAGGACGAGGCCGTCGGTCCGGCCTTGCAAGGCGGCCACATCGCCCTGGTCGCGCGCTTCCGCGAACTGGTCGAGGCGCACTATCGCGAAGGCCTTCCCATGGAGGTCTACGCCTGCAAGCTGGGGGTGGCCTTGCCGCGGCTGAGGGCCGCCTGCATGCGCGCCGCCGGGGCGTCGCCGCTACGCCTGGTGCAGGATCGGCTGATGCTGGAGGCCAAGCGCGCGCTGCTCTACTCGAACATGACGATCGCCGAGGTCGGCTATCATCTGGGCTTCGAGGATCCCGCCTATTTCTCGCGGTTCTTCGCCAAGGCGGAAGGACTGTCGCCCAAGCGCTATCGGCTGGATCGGGCCGCGCGCGCCGCTCCGCTGGCGGCCTGACAATCGTTTGAAACTCGATCCGGATTGTGACTTGTCAGCATTGTTTGCCTGGCATACAAAGCGAGAAGCATACGAATAATCCGTGCGAAACAACGCGCCGCGCCGTCCAAGGGAAGGAACGATCATGAGCTCGACCCAAGCTGTCTTTGAGCGCCTCGACCCGATCACCGGCGCGGTCGCCACCACCTCCGCCGCCATGACGCCTGACCAAGCCCGCGCCGCGGCCGACGCCGCCCAGGCGGCGCTGCCGGCCTGGAGCGCCCTGGGCCCCAACGCCCGCCGCGCGCTGCTTTACAAGGCCGCCGAGGCGCTGGAGGCTCGCGCGGACGCTTTCGTCCAGGCGATGATGGGCGAGATCGGCGCGACCGAGGGCTGGGCCCGCTTCAACCTCATGCTGGCCGCTTCGATGGTGCGCGAGGCCGCCTCCCTGACCACTCAGATCAACGGCGAGGTTATTCCGTCCGACAAGCCCGGCTGCCTGGCCATGGCGGTGCGCGAGCCGGTCGGGGTGATCCTGGGCATCGCCCCCTGGAACGCGCCGATCATCCTCGGCGTCCGCGCGGTCGCCACGCCGCTGGCCTGCGGCAACACCGTTGTCCTGAAGGCCTCCGAGAGCTGCCCGCGGACCCACGGCCTGATCGCCGAGGCCTTCGAGGCCGCGGGCCTGCCCAAGGGCGCGCTGTCGATCGTCACCAACGCGCCCAAGGACGCGGGCGAGGTGGTCGGCGCCCTGATCGACCATCCGGCCGTGCGCCGCGTCAACTTCACCGGCTCGACGGCGGTCGGTAAGATCATCGCCAAGCGCGCGGCCGAACACCTCAAGCCCGTGTTGCTGGAGCTGGGCGGCAAGGCGCCGCTGATCGTGCTGGAGGACGCCGACCTCGACGAAGCGGTCAAGGCCGCCGCGTTCGGCGCCTTCATGAACCAGGGCCAGATCTGCATGTCGACCGAGCGGATCATCGTGGTCGACGCCGTCGCCGACGCCTTTGTCCAGAAGTTCGCCGCCAAGGCCGCCAGCCTGGCGGTCGGCGACCCGCGCGAGGGCAAGACCCCGCTGGGCGCGGTGGTCGACCTGAAGACCGTCACCCACGTCCAAGGCCTGGTCGCCGACGCGGTCGCGGCCGGCGCGGTCCAGGTGGCGGGCGGTGAGGCCAAGGGCGTGCTGATGCCGGCCACCGTCGTCGACAAGGTCTCGCCGGACATGCGCCTCTTCCGCGAGGAGAGCTTCGGTCCGGTGGTCGGGGTGATCCGCGCCCGGGACGAGGAGCACGCCATCGCCCTGGCGAACGACACCGAATATGGCCTGTCGGCCTCGGTCTTCACCCGCGACATCGCGCGGGGCCTGAAGGTCGCGCGCCGCATCCAGTCCGGCATCTGCCACGTCAATGGCCCGACCGTGCACGACGAGGCCCAGATGCCCTTCGGCGGGGTCAAGGCCTCGGGCTACGGCCGCTTCGGCGGCAAGGCCGGCATCGACGCCTTCACCGAGCTGCGCTGGATCACGGTCGAGACCCAGCCCGGCCATTTCCCGATCTGACGCGCCGCGCGCGTCGACTATCTATTCCATCCAAGGACCAAACATGACGAACGCCGACGACACCGTCACCTTCCGGGTCGAGAACCGCATCGCCTGGGTGAAGTTCAATCGCCCGGACAAGCGCAACTGCATGAGCCCGACCCTGAACCGGCGCATGATGGAGGTGCTGGACGAGCTGGAATTCCGCGATGACGTCGGCGTGCTGGTGCTGACCGGCGAGGGCTCTGCCTGGTCCGCCGGCATGGACCTAAAGGAATACTTCCGCGAGACCGAGGCCAAGGGCCTGGGCGCGACCCGCCAGGCCCAGCGCGAGTCCTATGGCTGGTGGCGTCGCCTGCGCTGGTACCAGAAGCCGACGATCGCCATGGTCAACGGCTGGTGCTTCGGCGGCGGCTACGGCCCGCTCTATTCCTGCGACCTGGCGATCGCCGCCGACGAGGCGCAATTCGCTCTGTCCGAAATCAACTGGGGCATCCTACCGGGCGGCGGCGCGACCAAGGTCGTGGTCGACCTGATGCCGCTGCGCGACGCCATGTACCACGCCATGACCGGTGAGTTGATCGACGGCAAGAAGGCCGCCGAGTGGCGTCTGGTCAATGAGAGCGTGCCGCTCGACAAGCTCGAGGCGCGCGTTCGGGAACTGGCCGAGGTGCTGCTGAAGAAGAACCCGGTGGCCCTGAAGGCGACCAAGGACGCGATCCGGCGGGTCAAGGAGATGACCTACGACAACGCCGAGGACTATTTGGTCCGGGCCCAGGAGGCGGCCAACTCGTTCGACAACGAGGGCCGCAAGGAAGGCATCAAGCAGTTCATCGACGACAAGACCTATAAGCCAGGGCTCGGGGCCTACAATCTCGCCAAGTAGAGCGAGACGAGGCCAGGGGGAAACAACGAGGAAGGCGAAAGCCGATGACGCCGACGGACCACGTCGCTCTCCAAGCGCGCCTGCAGCCTGATCGGCCGGCGGCCGTCGATCTGGCGAGCGGACGCTCCTGGACCTACGCCGAGCTGGACGGCGCGGTCGGCCGCGCCGTGGGCGTGCTGCGCCGACGCGGCGTGGGGGAGGGCGATCGCCTCGCCACCCTGGCCCGCAACCGCGTGCTGCTGGCGGTGCTGCATCTGGCCTGCGCGCGCCTGGGAGCGATGTTCGTTCCGCTGAACTGGCGTCTGTCCCCGGCCGAGATCGCGGCCTTGGTGGAGGACTGCGCGCCGACCCTGATCGTCGGAGACGGTCAGCTGGCGGCGGCGGGGCTCGAAGGGCTCGATCTCGACGCGCTGCAGGCCGAGGTCGACGCGGCCGAGCCCGACACGACAGCATCCGCCGACCGCGAGCGGCCGTCGCTGATCCTCTACACCTCCGGCACCTCGGGGCGTCCCAAGGGCGCGATGCTGTCCGAGCGCAATCTCGACCAGACGGCGATCAACTTCGGACGGCTGGGCAAGGTCACGCATGAGAGCGTCTTCCTGGTCGACGCGCCGATGTTCCACATCATCGGCCTGATCACCTCGATCCGGCCCGTGCTGATGCATGGCGGGACGATCCTGGTGTCGGACGGTTTCGAGCCGGCTCGCACCCTGAAAAGGCTGGGCGACCCCGCGCTGGGGGTGACGCATTACTTCTGCGTGCCGCAGATGGCCGCCATGTTGCGCGCGCAACCGACATTCGACGGCTCGGCCTTGCGCCGCCTGACCGCGGTCTTCACCGGTGGCGCGCCACATCCGGCCTCCGACATCCGCGCCTGGCTGGCCCAGGGTATCCCCGTGGTCGACGGCTATGGCATGAGCGAGGCCGGGACGGTGTTCGGCATGCCGGCCGATGCGGCCTTGATCGACGTTCGCGCGGGTTCCGCCGGCCTGCCCACGCCGGCGGTGTTCACGCGCATCGTCGACGACCAGGACCGCGACTGCCCGCCCGGCGTTCCCGGCGAGCTGCTGCTGAAAGGCGACAACGTCTTCCTGGGCTACTGGCGACGGCCCGAGGACACCGCTCGGGCCTTCACCGAGGACGGCTGGTTCCGCACCGGCGACATCGCGCTGGCGGACGCCGAGGGCTACCACTGGCTGGTCGACCGTAAGAAGGACATGTTCATCTCGGGCGGCGAGAACGTCTACCCCGCCGAGATCGAGGCGGCCCTGGCCGATCATCCCGCGATCGTCGAGTGCGCGGTCGTCGGTCTGCCAGATCCCCGGTGGGGGGAGGTCGGCCATCTGGTGGCGACGTGCCGAGAGGGCGTCGCGCTCGAGCTGGCCGACGTGCTGGCTCATCTCGAAAGCCGCCTGGCGCGTTACAAGCTGCCCAAGGGCATGACTCTCGTCGCCGCCCTGCCGCGCACCGCTTCGGGCAAGATCCTGAAGACCGTTCTGCGGGAGCGCCTGACCGACGGGCGGCCCTGACGCTCCCCAGAGCCTGTCGCCCCTAGAGGTCGATCACCAGGCGCGTCCCGCGCGCCCGTGAGCAGCAGGGCGTGAAGGTCGCGCCGGCGGCCTTCTCGTCGTCGGTCTGGAAGGCGTCGCGATGGTCGATCTCGCCATCGATCACGCCGGTCAGGCAAGTTCCGCAGACGCCCTGCTCGCAGGACAACGGGACGAACAAGCCCGCCGCTTCGAGCGCCTGGGCCGCCGTCTGATCAGCGGCGACCGGCACGACCTGTCCGGTGCTCGCGATCACTAGATCGAAGGGATGATCATCGCCAGCCGACGCGGGATCGGCGGCGAAATGCTCCTTGCGCACCTGGTCGGGCGACCAGCCGCGCGCCGCCGCGCCCTCGGTCACGAAGCGCATGAAGCCGCTCGGGCCGCAGACATAGACCCGGCGATCGGGCGCGGGATCGGCCAAGGCCGCGTCGAGGTCGAGCCGGGTGTCGGGCTCGTCATCGAAAGACAGCCGGACCGCCGCCGCGAACGGCGCGCTAGCCAACTCTTCAAGAAACGCCGCCCGCGCCCGGGAGCGCGCGCTGTAGTTCAACGTGAAGCGCGCGCCCAAGGCGTGGAGGCGATAGGCCATGGCCAGGATTGGCGTGATCCCGACGCCGCCGGCGAACAGCACGTGCTCCCGCGCCGTTTCGTCGAGGCCGAACAGATTGCGCGGCGCGCCGATGCTCAGCATCGCGCCCTCGGTCAGGGCGTCATGAACATAGGCCGAGCCGCCCCGCGAGGCCGGTTCGCGCAGCACGGCGATCCGGTAGCGGCCGCGGTCCGCCGGATCGTTGCACAGCGAATACTGCCGGACTTGGCCATTGCCCAGCAGCAGGTCGACGTGCGCGCCGGCGCTGAACGGCGGCAGCTCGCCGGCTTCGGCGGGCGCGAGGTCCAGCCGGACGATGCGGGCCGCCACGCGAACCTTGATCATCCGACGCGCGCCGCGGCTTCTTGCGCGATGGCCTTGTCGATCGCCATGCGCGAGCGCACGCCGCCCGCGTCGATGTTCAGCTTCAGCAGCTTGCGGTCGGGCCAGGCCAGCAGGTTCTTCTGCTGGCGTTCCAGCATCTCCAGATCCTCGGAGAAAATCTTGCCCTGGCCCTCGCGGATCGTGTCGGTGAGGGCTGCGTCCTGGACCGCGAAGCCGCGCGCCATGCCCCAGAAATAGTGGTGCGAGGTCTCGGTCTCGGGCGTGATGAAATCGACGACGACGCTGGAGACCTTTTTGTCGGCCGGCGCGTGGTAGCCGCCATTTCCCGCCAAGGCCACGCCGACCTCGATCATCACATGGCTGGGCAGGGAAAAGCGGCAAATCTGCCAGCGGTCCACGAGGGCGTCCTCGGGCAGGCCAGCCCCCCGCAGCGCCATGCGCCAGAACGGCGGGGCGTGAATACCTTCCATGAAGCGGCTGGTGACGACCTCGTCGCCTTCGAGCTTGGTCGTGACCGGCGCCTCGTCGATCTCCTTCTGGCCGATGCTGGTGGCGTGGACATAGGTCTCGTGCGTCAGGTCCATCAGGTTGTCGACCATCAGGCGGTAGTCGCAGGCAATGTGATAGAGGCCGCCGCCATAGGCCCAGTCGGGACTCTCGGCCCAGAACAGCGGATGCAGCTTTGCCGGATCGGCCTTGGCGGGATCGCCGGGCCAGACCCAGATGAAACCGTGGCGCTCCAGGACCGGAAAGGCGCGGACCGCCGGGAAGCCGCTAACCCGCTGGCCCGGCATCGAACTGGCCCGGCCATCACAGCCCATGGCTAGGCCATGGTAGCCGCAGACCAGCTCGCCATCGCGGACGAACCCCAGCGACAGCGGCGCGCCCCGATGCGGGCAAAAGTCTTCCAGGGCCACCGGCTGGCCGTCCTTGCCCCGGTGAAAGACCATGGCCTGGCCGCAGACGCGTCGACCGAGCGGCTTGTCGGCGATCTCGGGGGGCGTGCAGGCGACGTACCATGCGTCGAGCGGCCACGAGGGGAGGGTAGGCGCCGATTCCGTGCCCATTGTCGTTTCCTCACGCTGTTTGATCTTTGTCAATTGGATCCAATTGTCATGATCCCAAGCGCCGCGTCAAGATTGGATCCAATCGATCGCTTGTGGTTCGCGGCGACCGTCGGCTAGTTTCCGGCCATGGACACACCGAGGATGAAGCCGGGCCAGCGCGTGCTGATGGCGCTGCGCAAGATGATCGCCTCGGGCGAGATCAGGAGCGGCGAGCGCATCGCCGAGATTCCGACGGCGGCGGCCCTGGGCGTGTCGCGCATGCCGGTGCGCACCGCGCTTCGCAGCCTGGAACAGGAAGGCCTGGTCGTGCGTCTCGGCGCGCGCGGCTATGCGGCGCGCGGGGTGTCCAGCGGCCAGATCCGCGACGCCATCGAGGTGCGCGGGGTGCTCGAGGGCTTCGCCGCGCGCCGTCTGGCCGAGCGTGGACTGACCGCCCAGACCCGCCAACGCCTCGTCGCCTTGATCGAGGAGGGTGACGCCTTGTTCGCCGATGGAGCGCTGGGAGCCGAGGATTTCGACCGCTACGCCGCCTACAATCTCGCCTTCCACGACACCCTGGTGGCCGCCGCCGGCAATGTCGCGGTGGAGACGGCCCTGGCGCGCAACAACTTCGAGCCGTTCGCCGGCGCCGGGGCCTTGGCGCTGGACCTCGCCGATCTCCCGGCCGAGTACGAGCATCTCCTGGCGGCGCATCGCCAGCATAAGGCGGTGCTGGACGCGCTCGAGCGCGGCGACGCCATCGGGGCCGAGCGGATCATGCGCGATCACGCCCTGGCCGCGGTGCGAAACGCCAAGGTTTTCGAGGCGGCGATGGGAGCGGGATCGCCGCTAGAGGCCGCGCGGACCATCCGCGCCGACTGAGACTTCTGGCCGCCGCCGCGCTGGAGTCAGGGCGCAAAGCGCTCCAGCGCGGTCGAATACAGTTTCCTTGGCGTACCAATTTCTCTAAAGCCTTGCAGGATATGGAAGAGATCGCCGCTTTCGGTGTCCTGGGGAATCGCCTGGGGCTGCAACTGCACTACGCTGACGTGCGTGTGATGGCTGGGCTCAGCGCCCGCCTGGCGCCTTTGGGCGTCACGCCGGCGCGCGCCACCGCCATCGTCTATATTGGCCTGCATCCGGGTTGCGACCAGACGACCCTCGGTCGCGCCCTGGGCGTGAACCGGGCCAGCACCGTCAAGGCCGTGGACGAGATGGAGGCGCTTGGCGCCATCGAGCGCCGTCCCGGCCGCGACCGACGGACCAACGCGCTGCACCTGACCCCCGCCGGCGAAGCTCTCCGCGCGCGTATCGAGCAAGAAACCGCCGTGCATGACCAAGAGGCCTTCGCGGCCCTGACGGCCGACGAGCGCCTGAAACTGAGCGCCCTTCTGGCCAAGCTGCGCTAGGCGCCGCCGCGCGACGCCCAACGTCAACGGCCCTCGCCGAGCGGCGCGCCGTGTTTCCATCATGCTTCGGAAAGGCTAACCCGCCGGTCTCGACGCGAGCTTCGGCCAGGGACGACGCGCCCTTATCCCTGGGCGGTTTTCCGCAAGGCGGCCTTGGAGGGCAGCAGCTGGTCGATGAACGGGAGGATCGCCGCCCCGATCGCAGGAGCGTTCTCGGCGGTCGCGGCGCGCAGCACCTTGGCCATGATCGGCACGCTTTCCATCTTGGCGAGGCGTTGGTTGAGGGCGTGGGTCAAGCGATCGACGATCACGGCCGGCAGTCTTCCGCCGATGTAGACCGCATCGGGATTGACCACGCAAGTGACGGCGGCGAGCGTGGGCGCGAGAAGCTCGGCCGACAGATCGACCCAGGCGTCGATGACCGCCTGTCCCTCGGGCGGCAGGCTTGGCAGCGCCTCAGGAGCGCCCGGCTTGAACCCCGCCAATTCGAGATGCGCATGGAGCGCCGAGAGGGAAACGGCGTCCTGCAAGGTGCGCGCGTCCGTCCGGCGGGACCGGACGGGCAGAAAGCCGATCTCGCCGCTGCGACCGTTCGCGCCGCGAAAGTACTCACCCTCGATCACGAGCCCGCCCAGTCCCGAGGACAACAGGATGTAGAAGAAGCTGGGCTTTTGCAGCCCGTGACCATATTGCAACTCGCCCAGGGCGGCGGCGGCGGCGTCGTTCTCGACATACACCGGCAAGGAGAGCACCGGAGCCAGCAGCGCCCTGACGTCGACATTGTTCCAGGCGCTATATTCGGGCGGTCTATGCGGCAGGTCCACGCTGCCCATGTCGTCGGGCATCGCCACGCCGATTCCCACGATCGGGTTCGTGTCGAAATCCCATCCCGCCAGCATGCGCCCACTCTCGGATTCGAGGAAGGCGCGGACTGTTTCCGGCGAAGCGAAGTCAATTTCGCGCGTCGCCCTGGCGCGGACTTGACCGGCGAAATCGAGCAAAACCAGG
>CAKZJK010000283.1 GCA_936942565.1 uncultured Caulobacter sp.
GTCGAAACCGGTTCCCACTTTCGACTGTCACGCTCTCAGCCCTCAGGCTCAGCTGAATCGCCAGGCTTCCTCGGCCGCGCGCTTGAGGGCGCGGGACTTGTGCAGGGTCTCGTCGTACTCGCCGTCCGGATCGCTGTCGGCGACGATGCCGCCGCCGGCCTGGACGTACATCATGCCGTCCTTGACCAGCGCCGTGCGCAGCACGATGCAGGTGTCGACCGAGCCGTCCGCGCCGAAGTAACCGACGGCGCCGGCGTAGCCGATGCCGCGCTTTTCGACTTCCAGTTCGTCGATGATCTCCATCGCCCGCACCTTGGGCGCGCCCGACAGCGTGCCGGCGGGTAGGGCGGCCATCAGCACGTCCACCGGATCGACGCCTTCGGGCGCCGTGCCCTCGACGTTCGAGACGATGTGCATGACGTGGCTGTAGCGCTCGATCTTGAAGCTCTCCGTCACGCGGACGTTCGGGCCCTTGGGCCGTTCGGCGGGCGCGTTGCGGCCCGCGCGGTTCAGCATGGCCACGCGGCCGACGTCGTTGCGGCCAAGGTCCAGCAGCATCAGGTGCTCGGCGCGCTCCTTGGGATCGGCCAGCAGCTCGGCTTCCAGCGCCGCGTCCTGCTCGGGCGTCGCGCCGCGCGGACGCGTGCCGGCGATCGGGCGGATGGTGATCTTGCCGTCGCGCAGGCGCACGAGAATCTCGGGGCTGGAGCCCACCAGATGGAAGCCGTCCAGGTTCAGGAAGAACAGGAACGGCGAGGGGTTGGTCCGGCGCAGCGAGCGATAGAGCGCGAACGGCGGCAGGTCGAAGGGCGCGCGGAAGCGGTGGCTGGCCACGACCTGGAAGATGTCGCCGGCGGCGATGTAGTCCTTCGCCTTGGCAACCACCTGGTGGTAGTCGGCGCGGCTGACCGGCGTCGTGAAGTCCATCGGACCGCGCGGCGCGCGGGGCGCGTCGTGGGCCAGCGGCCGGTGCAGGTCGGCCATCACCGTCTCGATCCGCGCTCGGGCGGCCTCATAGGCCTCCTTGGCGGACACCCCGGCCTTGGGCCGCACCGCCGTGGTCAGGATGATCTCCTGGGCGATGGCGTCGAAGATGGCGACGATCTGCGGCCGGGTCATGATCCCGTCGGGCAGGCCCAGCGTATCCTCGTTGATGTCGGGCAGGCGCTCGACGAGGCGAACCAGGTCATAGCCCAGGGCGCCGAACACGCCGGCCGCCATGGGCGGCAGGCCCTTGGGCAGCTCCATGCGAGAGCGGGCCACGAGATCGCGCAGGCTGTCCAGCGCGCCGCCCGCTTGCGGCGTGTAGCGGCCGGCGGCGATGTCGTCGCCCTCGGCGATCTCGGCGTGGTCGCCGCGGCAGCGCCAGACGAGGTCCGGATTCATGGTCACGATCGAGTAGCGACCGCGCCAGGCGCCGCCCTCGACGCTCTCGAACAGGAAGCTGTAGGGACGCGTCTGGGCGATCTTCAGATAGGCCGAAACCGGCGTCTCCAGATCGTCGATCAGACGGGTCCAGACAACCTGCTGCCGCCCGGAATCATAGGCTTCCGAAAAGGCGTCGAAGGCGGGTTCCAGACTCATTACTCGGCTTTCTTTCCGCCCTTGGCGGCTTCGGCCTTGGCCAGGGCGTCGGTGTCGACGCCGATGGCCTGGCGCGCCAGGGTCAGGTTGGTCTTGGTCTTCAGCTTGGCCTTGGCGGCGGCGCGCGAGGCTTCGCCCAGGTCGCGCATCAGGCCGTTGGCGGCCTGCGACTGAGCGATCACGGCGTAGCGGGCGACGTCATTGGTCGGCGCGGCGTGGACGGCTTCCAGCTTGGCGACGACATAGGCCTCGCCCTGCTGGCCGGCGCGAGCGGTGAACACCGCCTTTGGCTTGGCGTCGAAGGCCGCGCCGAGGAAGGCAGGGCCCAGACCCATGTGCTGCTGGGCGTTCTGGCGCGACAGGCCGGGCACGCGCTGGATGTTGGACTGCGCCGAGGCGGCGACGGCTTCGAGCGACTCGCCCTTCTTGACGCGTTCAGCCAGCGCGTCGGCCTTGGCCTTCAGGCGCTTGCCCATCTCCTGACCCATCCAGACGGCGGCCAGCTGCGGCTTGATCTCTGCCAGGGGCGGCATGGCGGCGGGAATCACCTTCTCGACCTTGACGGCGTAGTATTCGCCCTTGCCGAGCTCGACCAGGTCGCTTTCGCCGCCTTGGGGCAAGCCGAAAGCGGTCTTGATCATGTCGGGCGTCAGGCCGGCGGCCGGCTGACCCATCTGGTCGGCGCCCTGAGCGGTGATCGGCGCGGTCGTGACGACCATGGCGCCGGCCTTGCTGGCGGCGGCCACGAGGTCGGCGCCCGCGTCATGCGCGTCCTGGTAGGCTTGGGTCTGGTCATAGGCCTTGGCCTGGGCGGCCTGGGCGCGAACCTCGGCCTCGATCTGCGGACGAACGCTGTCCAGCGTGGCGACCACGCCCGGCGTGACCTTGGTCACCTTGACCACCGAGACGCCCAGCTCGCCGTTGATCGGACCGCTGACCTGGCCGGCGGCCAGGCTGAAGGCGGCGTCGGCGACCTTGCGATCGGGCAGGGCCGTCTTGGGCTTGTCGATCAGGGCGACCGGCGACTTGCCGTAGGCTTTGGCGACCGCGGCGGGGTCCTCGCCCTTGGCCAGGCGCTGCGAGATCGTGGCGGCGGTCTTGGCGTCCGGCGCGACGATCTGGATCAGCGAACGGGTTTCCGGCTTGGCCAGGCTGTCCTTGCGGAAGTCGAAAGCCTTCTGGACCGCGGCGGGATCGATGGCGACGGTCGGCTCCAGCGCCTGGGCGCTGACGCGCATGATCGACAGCACGCGGGTTTCCGGACGCGTCAGGCGATCGGCGTTTTCCTTCATGAAGGCCATCAGTTGGGCGTCTGTCGGCGGCGCGGGCTTTTCGACCGAGGCCGGGTTGACGGCGAAGGCGGCGATGTCGCGGGTTTCCAGGCCGTAGG
>CAKZJK010000284.1 GCA_936942565.1 uncultured Caulobacter sp.
GGCGGCCACTTCGCGGCGATGGAGGAGCCGGGCTTGTTCGTCGACGACGTCCGGGCCTGGGCGCGCTCGACCTGAAGATTTTCTGGAGCGCCAGCGAGAATAACGGACCTTCGCGGTCCAATCCCCAGCGCTAAGGTCGGCTTGTCGTCGCCAAGATTACAAGTCCGAGGAAACGCCGATGTCCGACCGCAAGCTCCACCCCGAGACCCTGGCCCTGCACGCCGGCTGGCGCGCCGATCCCGCGACGGGGGCCGTGGCGCCGCCGATCTATCAGACGACCTCGTACCAGTTCGAAAACGCCGAGCACGCGGCCGACCTCTTCGCCCTGCGCAAGCTGGGCAACATCTATACCCGCCTGGGCAACCCGACGACCGACATCCTGGAGCAGCGCCTGACCGCCCTGGAAGGCGGCGCGGCGGCCCTGGCGGTGGCTTCCGGCCAGGCGGCCTCGGCCTTCGCGATCCAGAACCTGGCCCGCGCCGGCGACAACATCGTCAGCTCGACCGACCTCTATGGCGGCACCTGGAACCTGTTCGCCAACACCCTGCGCGACCAGGGGATCGAGGTCCGCTTCGTCGATCCGGAAGACCCCCAGGCCTTCGCCCGCGCCACCGATGAGCGCACCCGCGCCTACTACGCCGAGACCCTGCCGAACCCGAAGCTGACCGTCTTCCCGATCGCCGAGGTCGCCGAGATCGGGCGCAAGCTGGGCGTTCCGCTGATCGTCGACAACACCGCCGCCCCGCTGCTGGCGCGGCCGCTGGAGCATGGCGCGACGATCGTCGTCTATTCGACCACCAAGTACATCGGCGGCCACGGCACCTCGATCGGCGGCGTGATCATCGACGGCGGCAATTTCGACTGGACCGCCCACCCCGAGCGCAGCCCGACGCTCAACACCCCCGACGCCAGCTATCATGGCGCGGTCTGGGCCGAGGCCGCCAAGCCGCTGGGCCCGATCGCCTACATCCTGCGGGCCCGCACCGTGCTGCTGCGCGACCTGGGCGCGGCCCTGTCGCCGTTCAACGCCTTCCAGATCCTGCAAGGGCTGGAGACCCTGCCGCTGCGCATCACCCGCCATGCCGAGAACGCCGCGGCCGTGGCCAAGGCGCTGTCGGCCGCGCCGGGCGTGACCCGCGTCATCCACCCCAGCGTCCAGACTGGCCTGCAGCGCGAGCGCGCCGACCGCTACCTGTCGGGCGGCTATGGCGGCCTCGTGGGCTTCGAGCTGGCGGGCGGACGCGAGGCGGGCTGCAAGTTCAT
>CAKZJK010000285.1 GCA_936942565.1 uncultured Caulobacter sp.
GGGGCGGCCGGGGCGGGCGCGGGCGGCGGCTCGCCTGGCGCGCGGTCGGCCCCGCCGCGCGGCGGATCGCGGACGACCAGACGGAACACCGGCGCCAGCAGCACGCCCAGCAGGCCGACGACGATGAAGGCCGTCCGCCAGCCGTAGTGGACCGCCAGCAGGCCGCCGACCAGGGTGCCGGCCGCCGTGCCCAACGGAATGCCGAACGCGTACGCCGCCAAGGCTCGCGCCCGCTGATGCTTGGGGAAATAGTCCGAGATCAGCGAGTAGGCCGGCGCCACGCCGCCCGCCTCGCCGATGCCCACGCCCATCCGGGCCAGGAACAGGTGGCCGAAGCTGCCGACCACGCCGCACAGGGCGGTGAAGCCGCTCCACAGGGTCAGGGCGGCGGTCATGATCCAGACGCGGCTGAAACGGTCGGCCAGCCAGGCGATCGGAATGGCCAGGGTCGTGTAGAGCAGCGCGAAGGCCAGGCCGCCCATCAGGCCGAACTGGGCGTCGGTCAGGCCGAACTCGTCCTTGATCGGCTTGGCCAGGATGCCGAGAATCTGCCGGTCCAGGAAGTTGAAGGTGTAGGCCAGCACCAGCATGGCCAGGACGACGTAGCGATAGCCCGACGCCTTCACCGGCGCCGCGTTTTCATTGTCGCTCATCGATCGTCCCACCTTACGCCACGGATCACTGAAAAAACGGACGGGGCCTGTTGCAGCAGGCCCCGCCCCAGCTTTCGCCTAGATCAGAACGCGACTTCGATCGAGCCCGCGATGGTGCGCGGCGGGCCGTAGAAGCCGATGACGGAGTTGTTGTAGGTGGCTCCGGCGAAGTTGTAGCCGCCGGTGCGGTACTTCTCGTCGGTCAGGTTCTTGCCGGTCAGGGCCAGCTTGTAACGGCCGCCCGGCGCGGTCCAGATCGCCGTCAGGTCCACTAGGGTGAAGGCCTTCTGGTCCAGAGCCGGCAGAGGCTGCTCGAACTGCTGGTACTTGTCGCGATAGCTGACCATCGGCGTGATGGCGAGATCGCCGCCGGCCAGATCCCCGCGCCAGGTCAGGCTGACATTGCCCGTCCATTTCGGCGTGTTCTGGAAGCCGTAGAGGTCGGCGACGTTGATCACCTGGCCGGTCGCCAGGGTGGTCGACGGGTTCAGCGGGTTGGGCGCGCCGGCCGGCACGAAGCGGCTGAAGGTGTCGTACTTGGCGTGGATATAGCCCAGGGCGACATTGGCGGTCAGGCTCGAGGCGAGCTTGGCGCTGGCCTCGAACTCGCCGCCGTACAGGGTCGAGGCGCCGGCGTTGTCGACCGAGCTGGCGATGCCCGAGGGCACCACGACCTGGGTCGTGACCTGCTGGTCGGTGTACTTGGACAGGAAGAGCGCCGACGAGAACGACACCCGGCGCTCGAGCGCGAAGCCCTTCAGACCCGCCTCGTAGGTCTTCACGACCTCGGGCTTGTAGCCGTTGACCGTCTGCGGGGTGATCGCGGCGTCGCCGCGCATGTCCCAACCGCCGGACTTGTAGCCCTTGGAGAACGAGGCGTAGGTCGTCAGGTCGTCGCTCAGCTCGTACGAGACCGAGATGCGCGGGGTGAACTGCTCGAAGGTCTTGTCGGCGCTGTAGTTGGTGCGCGTCTGCAGGATCGGACGCGGCGTCCCGCCCTGATAGGGCGAAGGGGTCGCGCCGAGATAGAACAGGCGGAAGACGTTGGCGCGCTTGGCGTCACGGGTGGCGCGGGCGCCCAGCGAGACCTTCAGGCGATCGGTCAGGTTGGCGCTGAAGTCGAAGAAGGCCGCGAAGCTCTGGGTGCTGACCTTGCCGCCGTCGGCGATCGAGAGGCCGAGGTTGCCGGCGATGGTGTCGAACTCGCCCGAGGCCTGGCTGTTCATGTAGTAGAGGCCAAAGACCCCCTGGACGTTCTCGTCCGCGTAGACCGCCTGCAGCTCCTGCGAGAACGAGCGGTCGTCATAGGTGGCGGGGATGTCGAGGGTCGGCGCGGGCGTGCCGTCGAAATCGATCAGCGTGTCGGTGTGGCCGCGACGGTTGGCGGTGATCGACTTCAGGGTGACCTTGTCGGTGACATTCCATTGGCCGGTCAGCGACAGGCCCTTGGTCATGACGTGGTTCTTGTCGCCCAGGCCTGCCTGGGTGTCATAGACGTCCAGCACCTTGTAGCCGCCGGTCAGGGCCGGCAGTTCGCGGTGGCCGTGGCGGGGGTTGGAATCGTCCGTGACATGGTCGTAGGCCAGGCGGAAGAACAGGTCCTCGGTCGGCTTGTACTCGGCGCTCAGGCGATAGGCCTGGACGTCCTTGTCGTAGTGCTCGGCGCCGGTGGTCAGGTTCTTGCCGTAGCCGTCGCGCTTGTAGAGCGCGTACGAGCCGCCGACCGACAGGCCGCCGCCGACCGGCGTCTGGCCCGAGACCAAGAGGTCGGTCTGGTTGTAGCTGCCATAGGTCGCCCGGACCTTGGCGCTGGCCTCGTCGCCCAGGCGCTTGGTCACGTATTTGATCGCGCCGCCAATGGTGTTGCGGCCGTACAGCGTGCCCTGCGGGCCGCGCAGCACCTCGATCCGCTCGATGTCGAAGATGTCCAGCACCGCGCCCTGCGGGCGGTAGATGTAGACGTCGTCGACATAGAGGCCGACGCCGGGCTCATAGCCCCACAGCGGGTCCTGCTGGCCGACGCCGCGGATGTAGCTGATCAGGGTCGAGTTCGAGCCGCGCGCGGTCTGAACGGTAATGTTGGGGGTGGTCTGCTGCAGGACGGTGATGTCCGTGCCGCCCGCGCGCTCCAGCCTGTCGGCCGAGAAGGCCGAGACGGCGACGGGCACGTCCTTGAGGTTCTCTTCACGCCGGCGGGCGGTCACGACCACCTGCTCGACGCCGACGCTGTCGTCGGCGGCCGGAGCCTGTTGCGCCCAAGCCGAGCCCGATACGGCGCTCCACGCCGCGCCGGCCAACAACGCGGCCTTCCACATCGAAGTCATGGGTTTCCCTCCCTCGTTTCCGCCCGTCCCGATCCCGTCCATCTTCGCGGACGCGCGCTCGGGAGTTTCGCCAATTCATCGAACAGCGAATTGCGGACACCATCACCCGAACCGACGACGCGCGCCAGCCCTTTTTCATCAAGTGATGAAAATGGACCCAAGGTGTGGTTTTGGAGACAGGCT
>CAKZJK010000286.1 GCA_936942565.1 uncultured Caulobacter sp.
TGGGCATCTTCGCCGGCTCGGGCGTCGGCAAGTCGGTGCTGCTGTCGATGCTGGCCAAGGAAGCCACCTGCGACGCGGTCGTCGTCGGCCTGATCGGCGAGCGGGGCCGCGAGGTTCGCGAGTTCGTCGAGGAGACCCTGGGCGAGGAAGGCCTGCGCCGCGCGGTCGTGGTAGTGGCCACCTCGGACGAGCCGGCCCTGACCCGCCGCCAGGCCGCCTACATGACCCTGGCGATCAGCGAGTACATGCGCGACCAGGACCAGGAAGTCCTGTGCCTGATGGACTCGGTGACCCGCTTCGCCATGGCCCAGCGCGAGATCGGCCTGGCCGCCGGCGAGCCGCCGACCACCAAGGGCTATACGCCCACCGTCTTCACCGAGCTGCCCAAGCTCCTGGAGCGCGCCGGCCCCGGCCCGATCCGCGCCGACGGCACCACCGCCGCCCCGATCACGGCCCTGTTCACCGTCCTCGTCGACGGCGACGACCACAACGAGCCGATCGCCGACGCCACCCGCGGTATCCTGGACGGCCACATCGTCATGGAGCGCGCCATCGCCGAGCGCGGCCGCTTCCCGGCCATCAACGTGCTGAAGTCGATCAGCCGAACCATGCCCGGCTGCCAGACCCTGGAGGAGCGCGACATCGTCAAGGGCGCGCGCCAGGTGATGGCCGCCTATTCGAACATGGAAGAGCTGATCCGCATCGGCGCCTATCGCGCCGGGGCCGACCCGGTGGTCGACCGCGCGATCCGCCTGAACCCCGCCATCGAGGCTTTCCTTAGCCAGGATAAGGAAGAGGCAACCAGTCTCGACGACTCTTTCGGCTTGCTGGGCCAGATCCTGCAGAGTGAGTACTGATGACCAAGTGGGCCGCCTCGCTGATCCGCATCTCCAACCACGAGGTCGAGACCCTGCAAAAGCGGCTCGCCGAGATCGTCGAGCGCCGCACGGCGGCTGAACTGCGTGTCGCCATGCTGGACGCCGAGGCCGAGGCCGAGGCCAAGCGCGCCGAGGGCGACGCGTCGGCCGGCTGGTACATGATCGGCTATCGCGAAGGCCATAAGCGCCGCCGCGCGGAAATGCTGCTCGAGATCGACCTTCATCTGGAAGAGGAGGCCGGGGCCCGCGACGCGCTCGCCGAGGCCTTCGAGAACCTCAAGAAGTACGAGCACGTCGCCGAACAGGCCAAGGTCCTGGCCGCCAAGAAGCAGGGCGCCTTCGAGTCCGCCCAGCTGGACGAGCTGGGCCTGCGCCGCAAGGCGGCGGGTTTCTAACGAAATCTCAAGCCGCCGGCCCCATAGCCAAGGCATGAGCCTCATCCACGCGCTTCAGGAAACAGGCAGCGCCAATTCGCTGGCGACGCGCTTCCGTCGCGCGCGGGCCGCCCACGTCGTGGCCCTGATCGAAAAGACCTTCGCCGAGCGCGGCCGATGCCGCATCGCCGACCTGGGCGGCGAGCCGGCCTATTGGCGGCTGCTGTTCGACCGCGACTTTCTCACGTCGCGCAAGGTCCATGTCAGCCTGTTCAATCCTCAACCGTTCGCCGTGGACGACCCGCTGTTCAGCGCCGTCGTGGGCGACGCCTGCGATCTCTCCGAACACGCCGACCTGAGCTTTGATTTCGTCCACTCCAATTCGGTGGTCGAGCACGTCGGCGACTGGCCGCGCATGGAGGCTTTCGCCCGCGAGTGCCGACGCCTGGCGTCGCGCTACTACGTCCAGACACCCTACTTCTGGTTTCCCATCGAGCCGCACTTCTCGGCGACCTTCTTCCATTGGCGTTCGGAGCAGGCGCGGGCCCGCATGCTGCTGAGGCGGGGTCATGGCTGGTGGCCCAAGGCCGCCGACATGGGCGAGGCCATGCGCGCGGTCCAGCACGCGCGCCTGTTGGACAAGGCCCAGTTCCGCTTCCTCTTCCCCGACGCCCGGCACGTCAACGAGAAAATCCTGGTCGCCACCAAGTCCTTGATCGCGATCCGGGACTAGAGCGCGTTAGGTTTAAGTGTGAGCGGTTAAACCGCTCGAACGCGCTCTAAGTCTATGAATTAGAGCCTGTTTATGGCGCATTTTCCGACGACGAACCGGTACCCACTTCGTCGGAAAAAGCGCTAGTCGAAGCGCGCGAAGACCTTATGCGCGAACATCGCCAGGACGTTGTCGACCTGATCCCAGCGGACGGTGCGCCAGCCGATCTCGGTGTCGTGTCCGTTGTGGTCGGTCGGGCCGGGGAACACGCCGCCATGGATGACGTCCACCAGTCCGGCGTCTCCCGCCGAGAAGGCGATATAGGGCAAGGGCTGGCCGACCGGATGGTCGGGCCGCCGGACCTCCAGGCGATACTTCGACGCCTGCCCCTCGCCCGCGATCTCGAGACGCGCCTCGAAGCCGCGCCCTTGGGCTCGATCGATCACGTCGCGGAGCTGAGGCTCCAGCCTTTCCCGCGCCGCCTCGCCAAACCCCCGATGAGGGGCGGCGGGCCTTTGCTCGGGCGCCTCGCGGCCGCGCTCGGCCACGCGTATCCCCGGCCCCGCCGCGGGTCTGGACGCTCTGGATCCCGGGAACCGAAATCCGAAAATCGATGCGATACAACCGACAACAAGCACGAAAGCCAGGATGCCTGGCCATCCACCCAACGCTTCTAGGTACATGGACGCCTCCGGCCTTCGGTAGGCCATCGACGTCCCGCGCGGGCATTGTCCTGGATCAACCCGTGCGCCGCGTCGAAAGCGGCGGGGCGATCATGCTCAAGGTTAATTCGAGGTCATGAAGGTCTTGTAAGTTGAGGCCCGAGGTGAGCGCCCGTAAACCCCGCCGCTCCGGCGCGTAACGCCGTTTTTTGAACAGCAATTGGCGAGTCTGGCCAGGACGCGCGGCAGTGGTCGCGCGTCGATGGCCCCGCCGTGTCCAGTCATTAGGAATATATCGTGATCCATCATCTGTCCGTCAGCGCCGCCGACCCGAAGGGCGTCGCCGAATTCTTCGCCGACATCATGGGTGGCGTCGTCGTCGACTTCCCACCCAATCCGGGGAGCTACATGGTGTTCAAGGGCGACGTCCTGGGCACCGCCATCGAGATCTATCCGGCCGGCAGCGTCATGGTCCCGAACGGCGATCCCGGCGCGGTCTTCGAACGCCAGGCCGAGGCCGCCGATCGCCGCTCG
>CAKZJK010000287.1 GCA_936942565.1 uncultured Caulobacter sp.
GCGGCATGGTCGGGTTCTCGCTCGGCCTCGTCGGCGGCGGCGGCTCGGTGCTGGCCACGCCGCTACTACTCTATGTCGTCGGCCTGCGCGACGCCCACGTGGCGATCGGCACCTCGGCCGCCGCGGTGGCGGTCAACGCCGCCGCCGGCCTGGCCGCCCAGGCGCGGGCGGGGCGGGTGAAGTGGCCCTGCGCCCTGACCTTCGGCGCGCCGGGGCTCGTCGGCTCGCTGCTCGGCGCCCAGATCGCCAAGGCCCTGCCGGCCCAGCACCTGCTGGCTTGGTTCGCCATGGCCATGGCGTTGGTGGGGCTCTCTATGCTGCGGGCGCCGCGCTCGCCGGGGGATCCGGACACGCGGATCGATCCGGCCAAGGCGATGAGGCTCGCGCCGGTCGGCCTGCTGACCGGTTTCGCGGCTGGCTTCTTCGGCATTGGCGGCGGCTTCCTGATCGCGCCGGGTCTGATGGCCGCCACCGGCATGACCCTGGCCAACGCGGCGGCCTCGTCCCTGGTCTCGGTGACCCTGTTCGGCGCGGCCACCAGCGCCAGCTACGCGGCCTCGGGCCTGGTGAACTGGCCAGTGTTCCTGGCCCTGATCGCGGGCGGCGGCGTCGGCGTGCTGGCCGGCGCCAAGCTCGCGCCGCTGATGGCCAGCCGGGTGCTGCTGGCGCGGCGGCTGTTCGCCGGCATGATCGTGCTGACGGCGATCTACGTGGCGTGGCGAGCGGTGATGTAGGGAAGAAACGCCGCGGCCACCCGCTCGGCGCCCAGGCCGTCGCAGACCCCCGCGCTGGCCGCCGACAGCGCCGCGCGGCGCTCGGCGTTGTCCAGCAGGTCCGACACCTCGCGCGCGAAGGCCGCCTCGAAGTCTGGCGCGGCGACGTCCAGGCACGGCGCGACGCCGGCCTCGGCCAGGGCGCGGGCGGCGGCGACCTGGTTGTCGGCCAGGATCAGCGCCAGGGTCGGCAGGGCCAGCACGCACCGCTCCCAGGTCGTCGAGCCGCCGGCTCCGACCGCGAGGTCGGCCTCCAGCGTCAGGCGCGGCATATCCTGGGCGTCGACGTGGAGCGCCAGGCGTGGGTCTTTGCTGGAGAGATCGCGTAGAACCGGCAGACTGGACGCCGCGCCGCCGACCACGACGTCCAGCGTCGCGTCGCCAACCAGAGGACGCAGCAGGCCGACGACCCGTTCGGTGATCCCGCCGACGTCCGTCAGGCCCAACGACACCAGGATGCGCCGCACGGGCGCCCGCTCGGCCGTCGCGCCAGGGCCGTCTCGCGCAGCGCCGCGAAGGCCGGACGCACCGGCGCGTAGGACGGCCCCAGCAGCAGGCGCGCGTCCGGCGGGACCAGGCCCGCGTAGTCTTCCGCCTTCCTCGCGGGACCCGAATCCAGCACCAGGTCGGCGGCCAAGGCCCGGTCGGCCAGGTCGTCGAGGGCGAGGGCGGGGCGGCCCTTGGCCAGCGCGCGATGGTCGTCGGCGGCAAGGCCGTAGTGGTCGAAGACGATGGCGTCGAAGCCGGCGTCATCCTCGGCCCGCGCCATGTCCGGCGCGAAGGCGTCCAGCACCGTCGCGACCTCGGGGCTAGCCAGGAAGGCGCAGGTCGCGCCGGCCTGCTCCAGCGCCCGCGCCAGGGTCAGGGACCGCATCACATGGCCGCCGCCAATGCTCGGGCCCGCCGCGCAGACGAACAGGATCCGGCTCATACCCGCCGGTCGCCCCCGTACTCATGAAGATCCGGCCGGTCGCGGACGAAGGCCCGCACGTCGTCGGAGGTGAAGGCGTGGTTCCCAGGATAGAGCGCGTCATAGACCGTGGCGACGAAGGCGTAGTCGTCGGGGCGGTCGACGGTCCAGCGCACCGCGCCCTGGTCGGGATGGCAGGCCAGGAACACCTGCCGCCAGCGCTCGGGCTGCATGCGGATGTCCCAGGTAACGTGCTCGCGCGCCTCGGGCGTGGCGACCTTGGCCGCCTCGCGCAGGACCGCCGAGCGCATCACCTCGATGTCCGTGCCCTTGGGCCAGGCGCGGCCGGGGGCGGTGTTGGTGGCGTAGTCGGCGTCGCTGGAGAGATAGAGGTCGATCGTGGCGTCGATCAGGTCGGGATCGGCCAGCGGACAGTCGGCGGTCAGGCGCACGACGTGGTCGGCGGGGTGGGCGTCCAGCGCGCCCAGGAACCGCTCCTGCACGTCATGGAGCGAGCCGCGGAACACCGGGATGCCCTCGCGCAGCACGGCCTTTTCGATCGCGTCGTCCTCGCGATTGTCGGAGGTGGCGACGACCAGCTTGTCGATCTTGCGGGCGCGGGCCACGCGCTCGATCTGCCGCACGATCATCGGCTGGCGCACGAGCGGCATCAGCACCTTGCCCGGCAGCCGGGTGGAGCTCATGCGGGCCTGGAGGATGGCGACGATCATGGGCGGATGATGGGGTGTCTCGTTGGGAAAGGCCACTGGGTTTGGCATCCAAAATCCGACCTCCCCGGCGAATGCCGGGGTCCAGATTCATCCGGAGAGTTTGGGGCTGACGCGCTTTGGCCTCGCACCATACGGACGGACTCTCGTGGGTTCGATCTGGGCCCCGGCATTCGCCGGGGAGATCGGTGGAGGGGGGGGGGCTAAGCCGCCCGCCTCAGGCTGGCCCGCCCCAGCCTGAACCGGCCCACCAGATCCATCAGCCGGGCGCCCTGGTTGGCCAGGGCCTGGTCGGCGGCGCGGGCGCTTTCGACCATGGCCAGGTTCTGCTGGGTGAAGCGCTCGATCTCGGCGACCTCGGCGTTGACGGTCGATAGGTCCTGGGCCTGCTCGCGCACCGACGAGGCGATACGGGTGGCGGCCGCGTCGATGCCGGCCATCTGTCCCGCCACGCCGTGCAGCGCCGCGCCGGTCTTCTCGACCAGGGCCACGCCGGCCTGGACGCTGGCGTCCGACTGGCTGATCAGCGTCTTGATCTGCTTGGCCGAGTCCGCCGAGCGCTGGGCCAGGGCCCGCACTTCCTGGGCGACGACGGCGAAGCCGCGACCGGCCTCGCCCGCTCGCGCGGCCTCGACCCCGGCGTTCAGGGCCAGAAGATTGGTCTGGAAGGCGATCTCGTCGATCACCCCGATGATCTGGCTGATCTGGCCGGAGGAGCTTTCGATCTCGCCCATGGCCGCGACGGCTTCGCGGACCACCTCGCCCGAGCGGTCGGCATGGCTTCGGGCCGCCGCGGCGGCCGTCGAAGCCTCGGCGGCGCCTTCGGCGCTGCGCTTGACGGTGGCGGCGATTTCCTCGATCGCGGCGGCGGTTTCCTCCAGGCTGGCGGCTTGCTGTTCGGTCCGCCGCGACAGATCGTCGGCGGCGCTGGCGATCTCGCTCGAGCCCGATTGAAGATTGTCGGTGGCCTCGGCGATGGCGCTCAGCGCGCCGCGCAGGCTTTCCACCGAGCGATTGAAGTCGCCCTTGATGCGGTCGTACTGGTCCGGAAAGGTGTCGATCTCGGCGGTCAGGTCGCCTTCGGCCAAGCGGCCGAGCTTCTCGGCCAGGATGGAGACGACCTGGTTCTGCACAGCGGCGGCCTTCTCGCGCTCGGCGCGGCTGGCTTCCTGCTCGCGGCGCACGGCGGTGATGTCCGTGGCGAACTTGATGACCTTGTAGGGCTTGCCGTCGGCGTCGAAGACCGGGTTGTAGCTGGCACGGATCCAGATCTCGGCGCCGCCCGCGCCGATGCGGCGGAAGGCGTCCGAGAAGAACTCACCCGACCGCAGCCGTTCCCAGAACCGCGCGTAGTCGGGGCTGGCGACGTCCCGCGGGTCGACGAACAGGCTGTGGTGGCGGCCGCGGATCTCTTCGATCGTATAGCCCATGGTGGCGAGGAAGTTGTCGTTGGCGTCGATGATGGTCCCGTCGAGCTGGAACTCGATCACCGCCTGCGAGCGATGGATCGCGGTGACGGTCGCCTTGAGTTCCGCCGTTTCCGTCCGCAGCGTCTTGATGCGTTTGTCTTCGATGCCGAACATGAACTTGCCCTCTTAACAACAAGGGCCGTCCTACGACGGGATGCTTAAGGCTTGATTATATCGAACTCGATATTTTCAACTTTTATCTGGTTACGCTGTCTTAAGCAAAAGAGACCACCTTGGCGCGCATGGTCGAAGATATCGCGTCCGTCACACCGCCCGTTCCCGCGCCGCGCCGTCTGGAGGCGCGCGATCCGGGCTATCGGGAGCTGCATCTGGACAATCAGCTGTGCTTGGCGATCCAGATCGCCGATAGCCTTGTCACGCGGCTTTATCGCGGCCTGCTCGAGCCGCTGGGCCTGACCCATCCGCAGTATCTGGTCCTGATCGCCCTCTGGGAGCGCACGGAACGCTGCAACATGGGGGATCTGCGCCGGAGCCTGTGCATGGACACCGGCGCGGTGACGCCGCTGGTCAAGCGCATGGAAGCCGCGGGCCTGCTTCGGCGCTCCCGCGATGCCGCCGACGAGCGCCGGGTGTGGGTGGACCTGACGGACGCCGGCTGGGCCCTGCGCGATCGGGTGCTGGAGGTCCGGCGCGACGTCGTCGCGCGCCTGCCTCTGTCGGACGACGAGATCGTGACGATGCGGAGCAGCCTCCAGTCGCTCAACGCCGCCATGCTGGCCCGGGAAGCGCCCTTCCGCTGAGGCGCGTATCGACGGGCGTGGCCGAGCCGCTTAAACCCCCGCCATGTCCGCCGCTCGCGCCCGCCTGATCCCCTACGCCGCCCTGATGAGCGCGATCGTCGTGCTGTGCGTGGGGACCTCGTTCGCCAAGAGCCTGTTCCCGCTGGTCGGCGCTCAGGGCACAACCGCCTATCGTGTCGGCTTTTCGGCCCTGATCCTCCTGCTGGTCTGGCGGCCGTGGCGCCATCCGATCGCGCGGGCCGATCTTGCCCGCGTCGCCGCCTATGGCGCGGTGATGGGGTTGATGAACCTCTGCTTCTACATGGCGATCCGCACCGTGCCGCTGGGTCTGGCGATCGCGATCGAGTTCATGGGCCCGCTGGCCGTGGCGGTGGCCAGCTCGCGCAAGCTGATCCACTTCGCCTGGATCGGTCTCGCCGCCCTGGGCCTTGGTCTGCTGCTGCCGATCGATCCGGGGGCCAAGCCCCTCGATCCGGTTGGTGTCGGCCTTGCTTGCATCGCGGCGGTGATGTGGGCGCTGTACATCATCCTGGGCAAGCGGACCGGCCACCTGCACGCTGGCCGCTCGGTGGCCTTGGGCATGACCACGGCGGCTCTGATTGTCGCGCCGATCGGGATCGCCTCGGCCGGCGCCAGCCTCTTCCACCCGAAGATCGTGCTGCTGGGCCTGGCCGTGGCCGTGCTGTCCAGCGCCATTCCCTATTCGCTGGAGATGATCGCGCTGCGCGGCATTCCCAAGCGCAGCTTTGGGGTCATGCTCAGCGCCGAGCCGGCTGTCGGCGCGCTGGCCGGCCTTCTGATCCTCGGCGAGCGCCTGGTCGTCTCGCAATGGCTGGCCATCGCCGCCATCGTCGCGGCCTCGATCGGCACGATCCTGACCACGCCGGCCGACGCCATCGCCGAAGAGATCACGCCTTAGGCAGAAGGCGACGCGCGCGCCTCCGCGACATCATGACTCTTGAGCGACTCGCTCAGTGGACTGAAGCTTCGACTCACGTCCGCGTGGAGCGTTATCGATGGCGATCAGTGCGTTCGAGAAACAGCTTATGGGTTACGGCCTGACGACGGCCGAGATCCACTATCACATGCCAGACCATCCCGGCCTGCTGCAGCTTTACCTCTGGCAGGACTACGACCTGGCCCCGAAGTTCCCGACCTTGAAGGGCTTCCTCGACTTCTGGAGCCGCGAGCTGGACGGGGTCCTGCACTCGGTCAGGGTGGCCCACAACAAGCTGATCGGCCCCCGCGAATGGCGGGCGGTGAATGGGGTCTTCACCCTGCAATAGGTTTGCTGGGCTTGCTTCGGCGGCTTGTCGACCGTAACTCCCGGGCGATGAGCGCTGGAGCCAAGATCTGCGGACTGTCGACGCCCGAGACGGTCAAGGCCGCCTTCGACGGCGGCGCGGCCTATCTGGGCTTCGTCTTCTTCGAGAAGAGCCCGCGCAACCTCACGCCCGAGACCGCCGCGCGGCTGGTCGAGCCTGTTCGGGGGCGCGGCGTGAAGACCGTGGCCGTCACCGTCGATCCCGACGACGCCCTGGTCGACCGCCTGATGGCGACCATGCGGCCCGACCTGATCCAGGTCCACGGCAAGGAGACGCCGTCCCGCGTCCGCGAGATCGCCGCCCGCGCCGGCGCTGGCGTGATCAAGGCGTTCTCTGTCTCCAACCCGGCCGACGTCGATCAGGCCGCCGCTTTCGACGGCGTCGCCGAGCACCTGATGTTCGACGCAAAGCCGGTCGAGGGCTCGGTCCTGCCAGGCGGGACGGGCGCGCGCTTCGACTGGAGCTTGCTGTCCGGACGCCGCTTTTCGCGCCCGCATTTCCTGGCCGGAGGCCTTGATCCGTGGAACGTCGCCGAGGCGATCACGGTCTCGGGAACCCCGCTCGTGGACGTTTCCTCTGGCGTGGAGCGCGGTCCCGGCCTAAAGGACCCGGCTCTGATCGCGGCGTTCCTGGACGCCGTCAAACGCGCCTGACAGCTGGGAAGCTTTCGTGAACGCTCCTGCGAAACCTAACGACTACTCGGCCTATCCGGACGCGAATGGCCGTTTTGGCGACTTCGGCGGCCGCTATGTGGCCGAGACGCTGATGCCGCTGGTGCTGGACCTGGGCAAGGCCTACGCCGCGGCCAAGGCCGATCCCGAGTTCCAGGCCCAGCTGACGAGCTACAACACCCACTACGCCGGCCGGCCCAGCCCGCTCTATTTCGCCGAGCGCCTGACCGAGCACTTCGGCGGGGCCAAGATCTATTTCAAGCGCGACGAGCTGAACCACACCGGCTCGCACAAGATCAACAACGCCCTGGGCCAGATCCTGCTGGCCATGCGCATGGGCAAGACCCGGATCATCGCCGAGACGGGCGCTGGCCAGCACGGCGTGGCCACCGCCACCGTCTGCGCGCGCTTTGGCCTGCCGTGCGTCGTCTACATGGGCGCGACAGACGTCGAGCGTCAGAAGCCGAACGTCTTCCGCATGAACCTCCTGGGCGCGGAAGTCCGCCCGGTCAGCTCGGGTACGGGCACCCTGAAGGACGCCATGAACGAGGCGATGCGCGATTGGGTCACCAACGTGCACGACACCTACTACCTGATCGGCACCGCCGCCGGCCCGCATCCCTATCCGGTGATGGTCCGCGACTTCCAGAGCGTGATCGGCGCCGAGGCCCGCGAACAGATCCTCGAGATGGAAGGCCGCCTGCCTGACGCGGTGGTCGCCTGCATTGGCGGCGGCTCGAACGCCATCGGCCTGTTCCACCCGTTCCTGAACGACGCCAGCGTGCGCCTGATCGGCGTCGAGGCGGCCGGCCACGGCGTCTCCACCGACAAGCACGCCGCCTCGCTGACCGGCGGGCGTCCGGGCGTGCTGCACGGCAACCGCACCTACCTGCTGCAGGACGACGACGGCCAGATCATCGACGCCCACTCGATCTCGGCCGGTCTCGACTATCCGGGCATCGGTCCGGAGCACTCGTTCCTGCACGAGGTCGGCCGCGCCGAATATGTCTCGAGCACCGACGAGGAGGCCCTGGCGGCCTTCCAGCTGTGCTCGACCCTCGAAGGCATCATCCCGGCGCTGGAGCCCGCCCACGCCCTGGCCCGCGTTGGCGAGATCGCCCAGGAGCTGGGCAAGGACAAGATCGTGGTGATGAATCTCTGCGGTCGCGGCGACAAGGACATCTTCACGGTGGCCGAAGCGCTCGGGCGCAAGATCTAGGACCGACTTCGCGTGACCAAAGACCGTATCGACCGCCGCTTCGCGGCGCTGAAGGCCGAGAATCGCGCCGGCTTCGTGACCTACGTCATGGCTGGTGACCCCGACGCGGCCACGACCCTGTCGGTGCTCAAGGGCCTGCCGGCCGCCGGCGCCGACCTGATCGAGCTGGGCTTTCCGTTTTCCGATCCGATGGCCGAGGGGCCGACGATCCAGCGCGCCGCCCAGCGGGGCCTGAAGTCCGGCATGACCCTGCAAGGGACGCTGGACCTGGTCGCCGCCTTCCGCGAGGGCGACGCCGACACGCCGATCATCCTGATGGGCTACCTCAATCCGGTGCTGCACCGGGGCTTCGAGAGCTTCGCGGCCGCCGCGGCCAAGGCCGGGGTCGATGGCCTGATCATCGTCGACTGCCCGCCCGAAGAGGCCGACCCGCTGTCGGACGCCCTGGAAGCCGAAGGCATCGCCCTGATCCGCCTGGCCGCTCCGACCACCGATGACGCGCGCCTGCCGATGGTCGTGCGCCGCACCTCGGGCTTCGTCTATTACGTCTCGGTCGCCGGGGTGACCGGCGTGAAGTCGGCAGACGCGGCCGAGGTCGCGCCCGCCGTCGAGCGCCTGCGCAAGGCCTCGGGCCTGCCGGTCGCCGTGGGCTTTGGCATCCGCACGCCGGACCAGGCCGCCGCCGTCGCCAAGGTGGCCGACGCGGCCGTCGTCGGCTCGGCGCTCGTGGACGAAATCGAATCCGCCGCTCGGTTGAACGAAAACGTGACCGAGAAGGTTCTTCTAAAAGCGTCGGAGCTGGCTAAGGCTGTGCGTTCGGCGCGAGTCGGGACGAAGTGAGGCTCTAAGGCTATGGCTATGGCTGAACCCCAGGACCCGAAAAAGGGCGACAAGAAACAAGCTGGCGACCGCCGAGGCGGCGGCTGGCTCTCGCGGATCGCCCCCGGCGTGCGCGGCGCCTTCGCCAAGCGCGAGACGCCCGAGAACCTCTGGGTCAAGTGCCCGGATACGGGCGAAATGATCTTCCGCTCCGACCTGGAGGCGGCCCTGTGGGTGACGCCAGCCGGTCGCCACATGCGGATCGGGCCCGAGGCCCGCTTCAAGTTCACCTTCGATGAGGGCCAGTACGAGGTTCTGCCGAGCCCGTCGGTCGTCGAGGACCCGCTGAAGTTCTCGGACGGCAAGCCCTACAAGGACCGCCTGGCGGCCGCCCGCAAGGCGACCGGCGAGCAGGACGCCATGGCCATCGCCCACGGCAAGGTCGGCGGCGTCGACGCCGTGGTGCTGGTCCAGGATTTCGCCTTCATGGGCGGATCGCTGGGCATGGCCGCGGGCGAGGGCTTCATCGCCGCCGCCAGGGCCGCCCTGGAACGCCAGGTCCCGCTGATCGCCTTCACCGCCGCCGGCGGCGCGCGGATGCAGGAAGGCGCGCTGTCGCTGATGCAGATGGCCCGCACGACCCTGGCGATCAACGAACTGAAGGACGCGGCCCTGCCGTACGTCGTGGTCCTCACCGACCCGACCACCGGTGGCGTCACCGCCTCCTACGCCATGCTGGGCGACGTCCACCTGGCCGAGCCGGGCGCCCTGATCGGTTTCGCCGGTCCGCGCGTCATCGAGCAGACCATCCGCGAGACCCTGCCGCCGGGCTTCCAGCGCTCGGAGTATCTGGTCGAGAAGGGCATGGTCGACCGCGTCACGCACCGCAAGGAGCTGCCGCAGGTCCTGGGCTCGATCCTGGGCACGCTGATGATGGGTCGCGACCGCAAGGCCGCCTGAGGCGCCTTGTGAGCGACCATCTTCGCGCTCACGACGCCGCCCTGGCGCGGCTGCAGGCGCTGCATCCCAAGCTGATCGACCTGTCGCTGGACCGGATGCGGCGGCTCTGCGCCGCCTTGGGCGATCCGCAGGACCGCCTGCCGCCGGTGATCCACGTGGCCGGCACCAATGGCAAGGGCTCGACGGTCGCCTATCTGCGGGCCATGGCCGAGGCGGCGGGCCTGAAGGTCCACGTCTTCACCTCGCCGCATCTGGTCCGTTTCGCCGAGCGCATCCGCCTGGCCGGGACCCTGATCACCGACGATCACCTGGCCGATGTGCTGGATCGTGTCGAGCGGGCCAACGCCGGCCAGGAAATCACCTTCTTCGAGATCACCACGGCGGCGGCCTTCGTCGCTTTCGCCGAGGTTCCGGCCGATCTCTGCATCGTCGAGGTCGGCCTGGGCGGAATTCTCGACGCGACCAACGTGATCCAGCGGCCGGCGGTCAGCGTCATCGCCCCGATCGACATCGACCATCGTGAGTTCCTGGGCGACACCATCGCCCAGATCGCCGTCGAGAAGGCCGGCATCATCAAGCCCGACGCGCCGGTGGTCTCGGCCCGCCAGCATGGCGACGCCGAGGATGTGCTGGAGACCACGGCCGCCCTGGCCGGGGTCGAGCTGACCCTGATGGGCCGCGATTTCGACGCCTGGAACGAGCGTGGCCGGCTGCTGGTGCAGATGCAGGATCGCCTGCTGGACCTGCCCGCGCCGTCCCTGCCGGGCGAGCACCAGTTCGCCAACGCCGGCCTCGCCGTCGCCGCCCTGCTGGCTTTGGGCGATTCGCGCATCGACGAGGCGGCCATGGGGCGGGGGATCGCCAGCGCCGTCTGGCCCGCCCGCTTCCAGCGCCTGACCGCCGGCCCGCTGGCCGAGCGCGCCAAGGCGGCCGCCGCCGACCTCTGGCTGGACGGCGGCCATAATCCGCACGCCGGGCGAGCGGTGTCGCGCGCCGTCGCCGATCTGGCCGCCCGCGATGGACGGCCCGTGGCGCTGATCTCGGGCCTGCTAGCCAACAAGGACGCGACCGGCTTCTTCGCGCCGTTCCGCGGTGTGGCGGCCAAGGTCTTCTCCGTGACCTTCGAGGGTCACGCCGCCGCCAGCGCCGCCGAGACGGCCGCCGCCGCCGAGTTGGCCGGCCTGCGCGCCGCGGCCTGCGACGGCGTCGACGACGCGCTGGCCCGCGCGCTCCAGATGGAGCCGACGCCGCACGTGCTGATCTGCGGCTCGCTCTATTTGGCCGGCGAAGTGCTGGCGATGAGCCCCGAGACGTGGCCGGCCTAAACGC
>CAKZJK010000288.1 GCA_936942565.1 uncultured Caulobacter sp.
ATTCGAAAATTCGTCGGAAACGGCATCTAATTACCAGCCAGTTGCATCAGCCGTGCAGAGCCGTGCGCCCGTCCAGATGGGCGGCGTCGGCGCGGCGATCTCCGACATGCTCATGCAGTCCCTGGGCCTGGCGGCCTGGGGCGTCGCGCTGCTGATGCTGGTGTTCGGCGTCACGCGCGTGGCCCAGGCCGACCCAGACGCCGAGCGCAAGTCCATGCGCCATCGCGCCCTGGTCGGCGTCCTGGGGCTTCTGGCCCTGGCCGCCGTGCTGGCCGCGCCGCCGCCGCCGGCCATCTGGCAGCTGGAGAAGGGCCTGGGCGGCTTCTGGGGCGAGGCCCTGCTGCACGGCGTGGCCGGAACCCTTCGCTTCGCCCACATTCCTGGCGCGACCGTGATCGCCGCGGTGCTGTTCGCCGTCGCCGCCGTCTTCGCCCTGGGCTTTTCGATCGGCGTGCGCGACATCGATCCCGATGTGATCCAGGCCGCGCTGCGCCCCCGTCCGCGCCAGGAGCCCGAGCTCGCCAAAGCGGCTCCGGCCAAGGCCCCGCGCGTCAAGAGGGAGAAGGCCGAGGCGCCCAAGCGCGAACGGCCTGGCCGCCTGCCGCCGCTGGACGAGGAGGACGACGCCACCGCCATCGCCGCGCCGGTCGCGCCCGAGCGCGCCTATACGCCGCCGCCGGCCGCGCGGGACGACGAGGACGAGTTCGAGGACTCGCTGGACGCGCGCCCGATGGCGATCGCCAAGCCGAAGGTCTCGCCCAAGGAATCCGGCCGCGAGGCGCGCGAGCAGCAGAAGGCCTTCGATTTCGAGGGCGATGGCGGCTTCCAGCTGCCGGAACTGGCCATGCTGGCCAAGTCCAAGCCCCGCTCGTCGGAAGTCGATGCGGCCGCCCTGCGCCAGAACGCCCGCCTGCTGGAAAGCGTGCTGGCCGAGTTCGGGGTGAAGGGTCAGATCGACCAGATCCGCCCGGGCCCGGTGGTGACCATGTACGAGCTCGTCCCCGCGCCGGGCGTGAAGACCGCCCGCGTGGTCGCCCTGGCCGACGACATCGCCCGCTCGATGAGCGTGATCTCCTGCCGCGTGGCCGTGGCCCAGGGCCGCAACGCCATCGGCATCGAAATGCCCAACTCGCGGCGCGAGACCGTCTATCTGCGCGACCTGCTGTCCAGCGCCGACTACGAGAAGGCCAGCCAGATCCTGCCGATGGCGCTGGGCGAGACGATTGGCGGCGAGCCCTATGTCGCCGACCTGGCCAAGATGCCTCACCTCTTGATCGCCGGCACCACCGGCTCGGGCAAGTCGGTTGGCGTCAACGCCATGATCCTGTCGATCCTGTACAAGCTGCCGCCCGAGAAGTGCCGCTTCATCATGGTCGATCCCAAGATGCTGGAACTGTCGGTTTATGACGGCATCCCGCACCTCCTGGCCCCGGTCGTGACCGATCCGAAGAAGGCCGTCGTGGCCTTGAAGTGGACGGTCCGCGAGATGGAGGACCGCTATCGCCGCATGTCGAAGATCGGCGTGCGCAACATCGCCGGCTACAACGAGAAGGCCAACGAGGCGCTGGCCAAGGGCGAGCACTTCGAGCGGACGGTGCAGACCGGCTTCGACGACGCCGGCCGCCCGATCTACGAGACCGAACAGATCCGCCCCGAGGCCATGCCCTATCTGGTCGTGGTCATCGACGAGGTCGCCGACCTGATGATGGTGGCCGGCAAGGACATCGAAGGCGCCGTGCAGCGCCTAGCCCAGATGGCCCGCGCCGCCGGCATCCACCTGATCATGGCCACCCAGCGCCCGTCGGTCGACGTCATCACCGGCACCATCAAGGCCAACTTCCCAACCCGGATCTCCTTCCAGGTCACCAGCAAGATCGACGCTCGCACCATCCTGGGCGAGCAGGGCGCCGAGCAGCTGCTGGGCCAGGGCGACATGCTCTACATGGCCGGCGGCGGCCGCATCACCCGCCTGCACGGTCCTTTCGTCAGCGACGGCGAGGTCGAGGCGGTGGCCAAGTTCCTCCGCGACCAGGGCACGCCGCAGTACCTGGAAGAGGTCACCGCCGGCGGCGACGAGGAGCAGGAAGAGGCCATCGAAGGCGCCTTCGCGGGCGAGGGCGGCAGCAACGACCTCTATGACCACGCCGTGGCCGTGGTCACCCGCGACCGCAAGGCCTCGACCAGCTACATCCAGCGCCGCCTGCAGATCGGCTACAACCGCGCCGCCTCGCTGATGGAGCGGATGGAGAAGGAAGGCGTCGTCGGCGCCGCCAACCACGCCGGCAAGCGCGAGATCCTGGCCCCGCCCCCGCCGGCGCTGTAGCGCCAATAGTGCAAAAAAGCGTCGTCATCACGGAAGCGCGAAGCGCTATCCGGGACCCAGGGCGGCCCGCGCGGCGTTCCCGCACCCCCTGGGTCCCGGCTCTACGCTACGCTTCGACCGGGATGACGAGGTTTTCGCGCAAAGAGGTCTAGGCCTTTCGGGCAACCTTGGCCTTTCGTCCAACGTTCTCCCACCTCCCAACCTGAACGGCGCTTCATCGGGGCGCCGGAAAATGGCCTCGCGCCGGCCTTCGCGCGGGCCAAGGTTGCGGCTAAGGAGTTCGCATGACCAATCGCCGTTTCCTCCTCGCGGCCGGCCTGGCCGCCGCCGTCGCCTCGGCTGGAGCAGCCTCGCCAGCCCTGGCCCAGAACACCGCGCCGGCGCCCGCCG
>CAKZJK010000289.1 GCA_936942565.1 uncultured Caulobacter sp.
TGTGTAGTACTCGTAGGCGTCCAGGTTGTTGGGATTGTAGCTGTACTGGTAGCCGGCAACCGGGCTGGTCCCATTCAGAGACTGGCCGCAGTCCGTGCCCGGCGTCAGCTCGGTCTCGGCGGCGAAGGTGCAGGTGCCGGGATAGAGGGCGCGACGCTGCGCGTCGGTCAGGGCCGAGCCCGCGCGGGCCGTGGCCGTCGGAACGTTAGCGCCATAAGAGTAGCTGGCGTTGGTGTTGTTGCGATTCAAGCCAACCGCGCCGATCTGGTAGTTGGTGCTGACGCTGTCAAACTTCGAATACAGACCATCGATGGTCAGGCGCGTGCGCTCGGCCAGCTGCAGCTGGAACGACCCGGTCAGACCCAGGCGTTCGGTCTCGACGTTGCGCTGGTTGAGCGAGGCTAGAGCCGGGAAACGGATCAGCGAATTGTTGCAGCCCGGCGTGGTCGGGGTCAGGCCCGCCACCGCCTGGGCCGCGACCGCCGCGCAGCCGGGATAGAGCTTGGCGTAGGCGGCCGGATCAGAGCCGGTCATCGCCGCATAGGCGGCCGGGTTAGCCATCGGGTTGTAGTAGTTGGCCGAATTGGCCTTGTAGGCGTCCAGCGCCGAACCCGTCAGGGTGGTCGGGATCAGGGCGCTGAACACCGTGCCCGTCGGAGCGGCGAAGCCCGCGCGGCCTGGCAGTTCGTCGCCGGTCCAGGTCGAGCCGCGATAGACGTAGTCCGACGAGCCGGTGCCGCGATTGTAGCTGTCGTCCTCTGAGTTGCGCTTGGCCCAGGCGGCCGATACCAGCACGCCCATCTTGCCGTCGAACCATCGGTCGGAAAACAGACCGGTGACGCGCGGCGAGTGCTTCTTGCCGTTCTGGTAGTAGGAGTCCTCGGCCGAGAAGGCCATCTGGCTCTTCTTGTAGTCGAAGGGACGACCGGTAATCAGGTCGACGGTCGCGCCCAGCGAGCCTTCCTCGACATCGGCCGAGGCGGTCTTGCGCACCGCGATGCTGTTGAAGAGGTCCGAAGCGAAGACGTTGAAGTCGAAGCCGCGGCCGCGATTGGTGCCGCCGCTGTTGGCCGTGCCGCCGGTGGTCGAGATGGCTTCCATGCCGTTGATGCGGACGCGCGTATACTCCGAGCCCAGGCCCCGCACGGTGATCTGGCGGCCTTCGCCATTGATGCGGGAAATCGAGACGCCGGGGATGCGCTGAAGCGACTCCGCCAGGTTCAGGTCGGGGAACTGGGCGATGTCCTCGGCCTTGATGGCGTCGACCACCCCGGTCTCGTTGCGCTTGAGGTTCATCGCGCTCTGCAGGCTGGCGCGGAAGCCGGTGACGACGACGGCCTCGACCTCGTCCGCCGCCGGGGCGGGGGTGGCTTCCTGCGCCGAAGCGGCGTTGGCCAGCGTCACGGCCAGGGCCGAAGCGCCCATCGCCAGGGCCGCTCGGAAGACGGGTTTGTGAATGGTCGACATGGTCCCTCCCTAAGCCCGCGTTCGCGGGTCGTTCGTTGATGAAGGCGGCTTAGGCCGGCTCTTCTTTGGCTTCAGGATAGGAACGGCTTTCTGTCGAGGGCCAATCTCAATCAGGTATGGACCAATGCGCGTTCGGCACGGATCGGGTCGTCGCGAGCA
>CAKZJK010000290.1 GCA_936942565.1 uncultured Caulobacter sp.
CTTCGCGGCACGGCGTGCACTGGCCGCAGCTCTCGTGCTTGTAGAAGTACGACAGGCGGGCGATGGCGCGCACCAGGTCGGTCGACTTGTCCATGACGATGACGGCGGCGGTGCCGAGGCCCGAGCGCAGGTTGCGCAGGGCGTCGAAGTCCATCGGCAGGTCTTCGCACTGCTCGGCCGGGATCATCGGAACGGAGGAACCGCCCGGGATGACGGCCTTCAGGTTGCCCCAGCCGCCACGGATGCCGCCGCAGTGGTCTTCCATCAGCTGACGGAAGGGGATGCTCATGGCTTCTTCGACGTTGCAGGGCAGGTTCACGTGGCCCGAGACGCAGAAGAGCTTGGTGCCGGCGTTGTTCGGACGGCCAAAGCCGGCGAACCAGGCCGCGCCACGACGTAGGATCGTGCCGGCGACGGCGATGCTCTCGACGTTATTGACCGTGGTCGGCATGCCGTAGAGGCCGGCGCCAGCCGGGAACGGCGGCTTCAGGCGCGGCTGGCCCTTCTTGCCTTCCAGGCTTTCCAGCAGGGCCGTCTCTTCGCCGCAGATATAGGCGCCGGCGCCGTGGTGGACGTAGAGGTCGAAGTCCCAGCCGTGGACGTTGTTCTTGCCGATCAGCTTGGCCTCGTAGGCCTGCTTGATCGCCGCTTCCAGGCGTTCGCGCTCGAAGACGTACTCGCCGCGGATGTAGATGTAGCAGGCGTTGGCCAGCATGGCGCGCGAGGCGATCAGGCAGCCTTCGATCAGGAGGTGCGGGTCATGCCGCATGATCTCCCGGTCCTTGCAGGTGCCCGGCTCGGACTCGTCGGCGTTGACGACCAGGTAGTGAGGACGACCTTCCTTCACTTCCTTGGGCATGAACGACCACTTCAGGCCGGTCGAGAAGCCAGCGCCGCCCCGGCCGCGCAGGCCGGAGTTCTTCATGTTGTCGATGATCCAGTCGCGCCCGGCGTCCAGGATGTCCTTGGTGCCATTCCAGCAGCCGCGCTTCTTCGCGCCCTCGAGGCCCCAATCCTGGAGACCGTAGAGGTTCGTGAAGATGCGGTCCTTGTCTTCGAGGATACCGACCATGACTCAGCTTTGCGGATCGAATGGATGGGCGCGCACATAGCGCGTCCGACGGAGGATGACATAGGCGAAAAGCGACCAACCCACGCCAATCGTGACGAGGCCGGCCCAAGCCGCCCAAAATGGAGCGCCCTGTACGGAACGGCCCCAGATCAGGAGCAGCGCGCCGAGAAGGCAAGCCAGGAGACCCAGGCCGCGCTCGCGGCGACCCACGCTCTTGACCGTGTTGAAATAGGCCGTGCGGCGGGCGTCGAGAGCATTGTCTGTCACGACGCGCCCTCCTCGCCCTTGGTCGCGCGCATCCAGCCCAGGATGAACCAGACGTGCGAGCCCAGACCGGCGACGATCGCGCCCAGGAAGACCAGCCGCAGCCAGTCGATCCGGAGCGACACCGCGCCATAGATCGAGACGCCGGCCAGCACGAAGCACACCGCGTTGATGACGAGCATCGCGGTCAGGCGCTTCTTCTGGAGGGCGGCGTCAGCGGTCATGTCAGGCGGCCGGCTCCGACTTGGCCTTCGAAGCCTTCGGCTTCTCGGGCAGGTTCGGGATCTTGATCTTCTTGGCGGCCGAGCCGTCGTACAGCTTCGGATCCGTCAGGGTCTGGATCTTGCCCTTGGGCTCCGAAGCCACGCGGCCGTCATAGCTGCCCGGCTTCGGCGCCTTGCCGGCGGCGAAGTCGTCGAGGATCTTGGCCAGGCTCTCCGGCGTCAGGTCCTCGTAGTAGTAGTCGTTGATCGCGGCCATCGGGGCGTTGCAGCACGCGCCCAGGCACTCGACCTCTTCCCAGCTGAACTTGCCGTCGGCCGAGACGTGGTTGGCCTCGCCGATCTTGTCCTTCAGCACCGCCTTCAGGTCCAGCGCGCCGCGCAGCTGGCACGGCGTGGTGCCGCACAGCTGGACGAAGGCGACCTTGCCGACCGGCTGCAGTTGGAACATCACGTAGAAGGTGGCGACTTCCAGCACGCGGATGACCGGCATCTCGAGCTGCTTGGCGATCTCCTGGATCGCGGGCTCGGACACCCAGCCTTCCTGCTTCTGGGCCAGCCACAGCATCGGGATCACCGCCGACTGCTTGCGGGCGGCGGGATACTTGGCTTTCCACCAGTCGGCCTTGGCTTGGCTTTCCTTCGAGAAGGCGAAGCTGGCGGGCTGTTCCTTGGCTAGGCGACGGACGCTCATCGGGCGAAATCCACGCGGGCGATCTTGTCGCCCTTGAAGGTGTAGATGGCGGCGACCTGGAACGGCGCATCGCCGTTGCCGCGGTCGACATGCTCGTGGTCGATCACGTTGGATCCGACCACGATGCGGTTCAGCAGCGTCGCCTTGTTCTTGGGAAACTCGGCGAAGGTCTTGGCATAGAAGGCGCGATAGGCGTCGATGCCCGTCCGCGCGACATCGCCGTTCAGACCCGCCACGACGACGTCGTCGGCGAAGTGGGCGCAGTGCGCGTCCAAGTCCTGAGCGTTGTAGGCGTCGAGCTGGGCCTGGGCGACCGCTTCGAGGCTCATCGATCGACCTCGCCGAACACGATGTCGAGCGAGCCCAGAATGGCGGAGACGTCGGCCAGCTGGTGGCCGCGGTTCATCCAGTCCATCGCCGCCAGGTGCGAGAAGCCCGGGGCCTTGATCTTGCAGCGGTACGGCTTGTTGGTGCCGTTGCTGACGACGTAGACGCCGAACTCGCCCTTGGGCGCCTCGACGGCCGCGTAGACCTCGCCCTCGGGCGTCTTGAAGCCCTCGGTATAGAGCTTGAAGTGGTGGATCAGGGCTTCCATCGAGCGCTTCATCTCGGCGCGACGGGGCGGGCTGACCTTGTTGTCCTCCGAGAGGACCGGACCCGGCGTGCCGCGCAGCATGGCGACGGCCTGCAGGATGATCTTGGTGGACTCGCGCATCTCCTGCATGCGGCAGAGATAGCGATCGTAGCAATCGCCGTTCTTGCCCAGCGGGATGTCGAACTCGAACTCGTTGTAGTTCTCGTACGGTTGGTTGCGGCGCAGGTCCCAGGCGATGCCCGAACCCCGCACCATCACGCCCGAGAAGCCCCAGGCCCAGGCATCTTCCTTGCTGACCACGCCGATATCGACGTTGCGCTGCTTGAAGATGCGATTGTCGGTGATCAGGCCTTCGATGTCATCGCAGATCTTGGGGAAAGCCTTCGCCCAGGTCTCGATGTCATCGATCAGCTCGGGCGTCAGGTCCTGGTGGACGCCGCCCGGACGGAAGTAGTTGGCGTGCAGACGAGCGCCGCAAGCGCGCTCGTAGAAGATCATCAGCTTCTCGCGCTCCTCGAAGCCCCAGAGCGGCGGCGTCAGGGCGCCGACGTCCATGGCCTGGGTCGTCACGTTCAGCAGGTGATTGAGGATGCGGCCGATCTCGCAGAACAGCACGCGGACGATCTGGCCGCGACGCGGCACCTCGACGCCCAGCAGCTTCTCGATGGCCAGGCAGAACGCATGCTCCTGGTTCATCGGCGCCACGTAGTCGAGGCGGTCGAAGTACGGGATGTTCTGCAGATAGGTGCGCGCTTCCATCAGCTTCTCGGTGCCGCGATGCAGCAGGCCGATGTGCGGATCGACGCGTTCGACGATTTCGCCGTCCAGCTCCAGCACCAGGCGCAGCACGCCGTGCGCCGCCGGGTGTTGCGGGCCGAAGTTGATGTTGAACTTGCGGACGGGCGTCTCCGGGATGGCCGGAGCGGTCGGTTCGTCGCGGAAGAAGTCGGTGGATGCCGCCGGAGCGTTCGTACCAGTCATGGCTCTATGCCTTCTCCGCCTTCTCGTCGCCCGGTAGGGCGTACTTGGCGCCTTCCCACGGAGACAGGAAATCGAAAGCGCGGAACTCGGTGATCTTCACGGGTTCGTAGACGACGCGCTTGAGCTCGTCGTCGTAGCGGACCTCGACGTACCCGGTCATCGGGAAGTCCTTCCGCAGCGGATGGCCGTGGAAGCCGTAGTCGGTCAGGATCCGGCGCAGGTCCGGGTGCCCTTCGAAGAACACGCCGTACATGTCGAACGCCTCGCGCTCGAACCAATCGGCGACCGGGAACACCGGCGTGGCGCTGGGGACCGGCGTGTCCTCGTCGGTCTGCACCTTCAGGCGGATGCGGACGTTCTTCACCATCGACAGCAGGTGATAGACGACGTCGAAGCGGCGCTCGCGCTCCGGATAGTCGACGGCCGTCAGGTCCACCAACTGATGGAAGCGGTAGTCCGGATGGTCGCGCAGGATTTCCAGAGCCTGGACGACGCGGTGGGCCGGGCCCAGCACCGTCAGCTCGCCGAACGCCACGTGATACGCGGTGACGGCGCCGGCGCTGTTG
>CAKZJK010000291.1 GCA_936942565.1 uncultured Caulobacter sp.
AAGCCTGGCGTTCGGTCAGGAGCTGGACCAGGGCCCGGTCCAGGGCGTCGACGCCCTGGCGCACATCGGCCATGGTCTCGCAGTCGGCGGGAGCGAGATGCTCGTCGACGTTAAGGGTTGTGATTTTCATGGGCCCCTTTAAGCGGTTTTGCGCCGCGCGGACCACCCCTTTAGGCGCTAGATCCCCGACCCATTGTCCATGGTCTGCAGCGCCGCTTCGTGCGCCTCCGCCTCGGCCTTCAGCCAGTTCACGAACGCCTTGACCTGGGGCAGGCGGCCCTTGGCCTTGGGGTGGACGACGTAATAGGCGAAGTCGACGGCGGTGGAGGCCTCGAACGGGATGACGAGACGCCCGGCGTCCAGGTCGGCCTGGGCCAGGGTGCGTTTGGCCAGGGCGATGCCGCGGCCGTTGGCGGCGGCTTCGATCACCAGGCTGGACTGGTTGAAGCGCGGACCGCGCGCGCCGTCGACGCCCTTGATCCCGCGCGCCGCCAGCCACATCGCCCAGTCCGGGCAGCTGTCGTCGGCGTCGGGCGAGCCGTCGTGCAGCAGGATGTGGTGGGCCAGGTCATCCGGGCGCTCCAGGGCGTTCTGTTCCAGAAGCTCGGGGCTGGCGACCGGGACGACGGACTCCTGCATCAGGCGGATCACCTCCAGGCCCGGATAGCGGCCCGAGCCGTAGCGGATGGCCATGTCGACTTCGCCGGTGGCGAAGTCGACGACCTCCATGCCGGCCGACAGCCAGACATCGACCTGGGGATGGGCCTGTTCGAACTTGCCCAGGCGCGGCACCAGCCACTTGGCGGCGAAGGAGGGGGCGGCGGTCAGGGTCAGGCGGCGGCCGTCGACGGCGGCGGTGAGCAAGGACGCGGCTTCGGCCAGGCGGTCGAAGGCTTCGCGCAGGGCGGGCAGGGCGGTCTGGGCCGCGTCGGTCAGCAACAGGCCCTTGGGCGTGCGCTTGAAGAGCGCCGCGCCGACATAGTCTTCCAGGTTTTGGATCTGCTGGCTGACCGCGCCCGGCGTGACCGACAGTTCGTCGGCGGCGCGGCTGAAGTTCAGGTGCCGCGCGGCCGCTTCGAACGCGCGCAGGGCGTTCAGGGGCGGCAGGCGGCGGCGCTCGTTGGGTCTTTCCATAGTTTTACTGAACGCCCCGGCAGAAGTCCTTGTTTGCGAATTGGCCTCTTCGAGCCGAGTTTGCAAGCGTTCGCTGGCGGATTGGCCCTTTTCGTCGGCGAGCATTCGCGGGGTCGTCCTTAGGGCGGCCCCGTCTTGCGTTCCACCGTCTTATTCCAAGCGCGTTGATAGAGGTTCTAAAACCCATGGCTCGCCAGCCGGCTCGAAATCGCAAGCCTGGCCTCGTCGTCGTCGGGGGGACGCGCGTCAATCGCGCTCTCGGCGAGGTTTGGCTGGTCGGAGCGGGGCCGGGCGATCCCGACCTCCTGACCTTCCGCGCCTTCAACGCCCTACGCGCCGCCGACGTCGTGGTGCACGACGGCTTGGTCTCTGAAGAAATCCTGGATCTCGCGCCCAGCCGCGTCCGGCGGATCAATGTCGCCAAGCGCAAGTCGCGCCATACCCTGCCGCAGGACGACATCAACCAGTTGATCGTGGCGCTGGCCCTCGACGGTCTGAACGTCGTGCGCCTGAAGGGCGGCGATCCGTTCCTGTTCGGCCGCGGCGGCGAGGAACTGGCCGCCTGCCGCGAGGCCGGTGTCGAGTGCCACGTGGTGCCCGGCGTCACCGCCGCCCTGGCCGCCAGCGCGGGCGCGGGCGCGCCTCTGACCCACAGGGGCAGCGCTCAGGCCGTTACCTTCGTGACAGGCCATGCGGCCAAGGGCGAGCCGGATCTGGATTGGACAGCGCTCGCGCGGCCCAACCAGACCGTCGTCGTCTATATGGGCGTCTCCACCGCCGGCCTGATCGCCGAACGCCTGATGGCCGCCGGCCGAGCCGGCTCCACCCCCGCCCTGATCGTCGAAAACGCCAGTCGCGCCGACGAGCGCCGGGTGCTGACCACGCTGACCGGCCTCGCCGAAGCCGCCCAGGCCGTGAAGGGCCCCGCGCTGCTGATGGTCGGCGAGGCGATGGCCATGGCTCAACAGAATTCAGCTCCTCTCCGCCAAGGCGCGAGCGAGGTTTCGGAATGGCTCCCCGCCGTGGCGGGGATGAGCGGAGTTACCGAGTGAAAGCGATCACCGCCAACCGCCTGATCGACGGCGAGGTCGTGTTCTGGAAATCGGGCCAATGGGTGGACCGTTTCGGCGACGCCCAGCTGTTCGATGACCACCACGCCGCCGATGTCGAGGCGGCCGTCGCCACCGGCAAGAGCCAGCCCACCGTGGTGGTCGACGTCTACCCGATTGACCTCGTGCAGTCCGAGGGGCGCTGGGCGCCGCTCAGCTATCGCGAGCGCATTCGGGCGCTCGGCCCATCCAATGAACCCACGCATGGCAAGCAGGCCGAGGGCGGCGACGTCGTCGAGGCCCTGCGCCACGCGGCGGGCGCGGCCCGCTCGACCGGCCGCGTCGATCTGATCCGCAGGAAGTAGGGCGGCATGTACCAGTACGATCTCATCGACAAGGAATTCCTGGCCGACCGTTCGGCCGAGTTCCGGGGGCAGGTCGCCCGCCGTTTGGCCGGCGAACTGACCGAGGACCAGTTCAAGCCGCTGCGGCTGATGAACGGCCTTTATCTGCAGCTGCACGCCTACATGCTGCGGGTGGCGATCCCGTACGGCTCGCTGAATCCGACCCAGGCGCGGCGCCTCGCGCAGATCGCCCGCGACTACGACAAGGGCTACGGACACTTCACCACGCGCCAGAACATCCAGTTCAACTGGATCAAGCTGAAGGACGCGCCGGAAATCCTGGACAAGCTGGCCGAGGTTGATCTCCACGCCATCCAGACCAGCGGCAACTGCATCCGCAACACCACCTCCGACCCCTATGCCGGCGCCACGGCCGAGGAGGTCGACGATCCGCGCGTCTGGTGCGAGGTGATCCGCCAGTGGTCGACCCTGCACCCGGAATTCTCGTTCCTGCCGCGCAAGTTCAAGATCGCCATCACCGCCTCGGCCAAGGACCGCACGGCGGCCAAGGTCCACGACATCGGTCTGCTGCTGCGCAAGGGTCGCGACGGCCAGCTAGGCTTCGAGGTGATCGTCGGCGGCGGGCAGGGGCGCACGCCCTATGTCGGCCCGACCATCAAGCAGTTCCTGCCCACCGACCGGTTGCTGAGCTATCTGGAAGCGGTCCTGCGCGTCTACAACCGCCACGGCCGCCGCGACAACATCTACAAGGCCCGGATCAAGATCCTGGTCGCGGCTCTGGGCGCCGAGGAATTCGCCCGCCAGGTCGAGGAGGAGTGGAGCAAGATCGACGCAGCGCGCGCCGATCTGCCGGCCGCCGAGCTGGCCCGCATCCGCGCCGCCTTCGCCACGACGCCGTTCGAGACCCTGCCGGCCCGCTCGGAGGCGTTCGAGACCGCCAAGGCCCATGACCCGGCCTTCGCCCGCTTCGTCCGCAACAACGTCCGCGCCCACAAGCAGCCGGGCTACGCGATCGTCGAGATCTCGCTGAAGGCCCAGGAACAGACGCCGGGCGACGCCTCGGCCGACCAGCTGGAGGTCGTCGCCGACCTTGCCGAGCGCTACGGTTTCTCGGACCTGCGCGTGACTCACGCCCAGAACCTAGTCCTGCCGCACATCAAGCTCGATGACCTGCCGACCGTGTTCGCGGCGCTGCAGGCGGCGAACCTGGCGACGCCGAACATCGACCTGGTCAGCGACATCATCGCCTGCCCGGGCCTGGACTACTGCGCCTTGGCCAACGCCCGCGCCATCCCGATCGCCCAGGACATCGCCCGCCAGTTCGCCGATCTCGATCGCGCCGAGCGGGTCGGCGAGCTGAAGATCAAGATCAGCGGCTGCATCAACGCCTGTGGCCACCACCACGTGGCCCACATCGGCATCTTGGGCGTCGATAAGAAGGGCGAGGAATTCTACCAGCTGTCGCTGGGCGGCTCGGGCGCGGAAGACGCCTCGATCGGCAAGATCCTCGGCCCAGCGCTGCCGGCGGACAAGGTCGCGACCGCCGTGGATCAACTGGTCGGCGCCTATCTGGCCGTTCGCGCCGACGGCGAGCGCTTCCTGGACACCTATCGCCGCGTCGGCCTCGAGCCCTTCAAGGAGGCTGTCTATGCCCAAGCTGATTGAGCTCGTTGAAGGCCAGGCGCACTGGGCCGAGGACGCATTCGTCTTCGTCGCCGACGAGGACGCCATTCCCGAGAGCGGCGACGTGATCCTGTCGCTGGCCCGTTTCCAGGTCGAGGGCGACGCCTTGCTCTCCTCGAACAGCCGCCGCGTCGGCGTGCGGATCGAGCCGGACCAGGAGGTCGAGGCGCTGGCCTATGACCTGCCGCGTCTCGCGGTGGTGGCCCTGGCCTTCCCGAAGTACCGCGACGGCCGCGCCTACACCTCGGCTCGGCTGCTGCGCGAGCGCTTCGGCTATCAGGGGCAGGTCCGCGCAGTGGGCGATGTCCTGCGCGAGCAAGCCGGCTTCATGGTCCGCTGCGGCTTCGACGCGTTCGAGCCAGCCGATGGCGCGACGCCCGAAGCCTGGAGCCAGGCCGCCAGCCGCTTCCGCCACGTCTATCAGCGCGCGGCGGACGCGCGGGCCGTGGCGTTCGAGGAAAGGGCCTTCTGATGGCCTATGACGAGATCGGTGGAACCGCCGCTGGCCTCGCGGCGCGGCTGGACGCCGAGCTGCGCGAGGCCCATCCGCTGACGGTGCTGCGCGCGGCCCATGAGCGCTTCGGCGGCAAGGTGGCCCTGGTCTCGTCGTTTGGCGCGGAGTCGGCCGTGCTGCTGCATCTGGCCTCGCGGGTCTCGCCTAGCGTCCCGGTCCTGTTCCTCGACACCGGCATGCTGTTTGGCCAAACGCTGGACTATCGCAAGACCCTGGCGGCCCAGCTGGGCCTGACCGACGTGCGCGACCTGCGCCCGGCCTATGCCGATCTGGCGACCCAGGACCCTCAGTCGGACCTTTGGCGCGCCAGCGTCGACGCCTGCTGCAACATCCGCAAGGTGCTGCCGCTGGATCGCGCCCTGGGCGGCTTCGATGCGTGGATCACCGGTCGCAAGCGCTTCCATGGCGGCGATCGCCTGAGCCTGCCGGTGGTCGAGGCCGCGGACGGCAAGGTGAAGTTCAATCCGCTGGCCAACTGGGGCAAGGCCGAGCTCGACGCCTATGTCGCCGAGCACCAGCTGCCAGCCCACCCGTTGGTCGCCCAGGGCTACGCCTCGATCGGCTGCTGGCCGTGCACTCAGCCGTCGGACGATGGGCGCTCTGGCCGCTGGGCCGGGCAGGAAAAGACCGAGTGCGGCATCCACGTCGCGCGCGCCCCGGGCGTCGCGCCGAACGTCGGCGGGGATATTTGAGGACTAAATCCTCCCCCTAGTGGGGG
>CAKZJK010000292.1 GCA_936942565.1 uncultured Caulobacter sp.
CGCTCAGCTGGTGGCCTGAGTCGTGTAGGCGGAGGATCGGTCATGGCGGACGGGGAGGCAGACGGTTTCGTCCACCTGCGGGTCCGCTCGGCCTATTCGCTGCTCGAGGGCGCGATCAAGGCGGACCAGATCGGCAAGCTGGCGGCGGCGGCGGGCATGCCCGCGGCGGGGCTCGCGGACCGAGCCAATCTGTTCGGGGCCCTGGAGTATTCGTCCTATGCCAAGGACGCTGGCGTCCAGCCGATCATCGGCTGCGCCATTCCCGTGACCGGGATCGGCGGCGGGCCCACCGAGCGCTGGGCGCGTGCGCCGACGGTGATGCTGCTGGCCCAGAACGAGCAGGGCTATCTCAATCTCTCCGAACTGTCGTCGATCGCTTATCTCGACAGCGCCGAACTGCCCGAGCCGATCGTGCCCTGGGCCAAGGTCGTCGAGTATAGCGACGGCCTGATCCTGCTATCGGGCGGGACGGATGGTCCCGTCGACGCGCTGTTCGCCGCCGGCAAGACGACCGACGCCTCGGCCGCCCTGGCCGAAATGCACCGCGTCTTCGGCGATCGCTTCTATGTCGAGCTCCAGCGCCATGGCCTGCCCAAGCAGGCCGCCGCCGAGCCGGGCCTGGTCAACTGGGCCTATGAGAACGACGTGCCGCTGGTCGCCACCAACGACGTCTATTTCGCCAAGCCGCAGTTCTACGAGGCGCACGACGCGCTGCTCTGCATCGCCGACGGCGCCTTCGTTGGTCAGGACGAGCGCCGCCGCGTCACGGGCGAGCACTGGTTCAAGCCGCCGGCCGACATGCGCAAGCTGTTCGCCGACCTGCCGGAAGCCTGCGACAACACCCTCGATATCGCCCGCCGTTGCGCCTTCATGGTGCACAAGCGCGCCCCAATTCTGCCCAGCTTCCCGACCGGCGACGGCCGCAACGAGGCCGAGGAGCTCCGGCACCAGGCGCGCGAAGGCCTGAAGATGCGCCTCGACGGGCTGACGCTGTCGGCTCCGGAGGACGACTACTGGAAACGCCTCGAGTTCGAACTCGACATCATCGAGAAGATGGGCTTCCCGGGCTACTTCCTGATCGTGTCGGACTTCATCAAGTGGGGTAAGGCGCACGGCATTCCGGTGGGGCCGGGACGGGGCTCGGGCGCCGGCTCGCTGGTCGCCTGGGTGCTGACCATTACCGATCTCGACCCGCTGCGTTTCGGCCTGCTGTTCGAGCGCTTCCTCAATCCCGAGCGGGTTTCCATGCCCGACTTCGACGTCGACTTCTGCCAGGAGCGACGTGAAGAGGTGATCTCCTACGTGCAGGAGAAGTACGGCCGCGACCGCGTGGCCCAGATCATCACCTTCGGTTCGCTGCAAGCCCGCGCCGTGCTGCGCGACGTCGGCCGCGTGATGCAACTGCCGCTGGGTTTGGTCGATCGTCTCTGCAAGATGGTGCCCAACAATCCGGCCGCGCCGGTGACCCTGGCCCAGGCGATCGATATCGAACCGCGTCTGCGCCAGGCGCGCGACGAGGACCCGAATGTCGCCAACTGCTTGAACGTCGCGCTTCAGCTCGAAGGCTTGTTCCGCAACGCCTCGACCCACGCCGCCGGCGTGGTGATCGGCGACCGGCCGCTGACCGAGCTGGTGCCGCTCTATCGCGATCCGCGCTCGGACATTCCGGCGACCCAGTTCAACATGAAGTGGGTCGAGAGCGCGGGCCTGGTGAAGTTCGACTTCTTGGGCCTGAAGACGCTTACAGTGCTCGACCGGGCGGTGAAGCACCTCAAAAAGCGCGGCTTCGAGATCGATCTGGGCAAGCTGCCGTTCGACGACACCAAGACCTACGAGCTGCTCGCCTCAGGCCAGACGGTCGGCGTGTTCCAGCTCGAAAGCCAGGGCATGCGCGACACCCTGCGCAAGATGCGCTGCGGCTCGATCGAGGAGATCACGGCGCTGATCTCGCTGTATCGACCGGGGCCGATGGACAACATCGACACCTTCGTCGACTGCAAGTTCGGCCGCAAACCCGTCGATACCCTGCATCCGTCGCTGGAGGGGGTGCTTAAGGAGACCTACGGCGTCATCGTCTATCAGGAACAGGTGATGCAGATCGCCCAGATCCTGGCGGGCTACAGCCTGGGCGAAGCCGACCTTCTGCGTCGCGCCATGGGTAAGAAGAAGAAGGAGGAGATGGATCTCCAGAAGATCCGTTTCGTCTCCGGCGCCAAGGAAAAGAATGTCCCCGAGGAACAGTCGGGTTCGATCTTCGAGTTGGTGGCCAAGTTCGCCGGCTACGGCTTCAACAAGTCACACGCCGCCGCCTACGCCTTCATCTCGTATCAAACCGCCTGGCTGAAGGCGAACACGCCGGTCGAGTTCTTCGCCGCGTCGATGAGCCTGGATCTGTCGAACACCGACAAGCTGGCCGTCTTCCACCAGGACGCGCGTCGCTTCGGGATCACCGTGCGCGCGCCGGACGTGAACCGTTCGGGCGCCGACTTCGAGGTCGAGAACGGCGAGGTGCTGTACGCGCTGGGCGCCATTCGCAACGTCGGCCTCGACGCCATGAAGCATCTGGTCGCGGTGCGCGAGGAAGGCGGACCGTTCCGCGACCTCTTCGATTTCGTCGAGCGGATCGATCCTCGCCAGGTCAACAAGCGGGCGATCGAGAACCTGGCGCGCGCCGGGGCCTTCGACTCGCTGCACAAGAACCGCGCCCAGATCGTGGCGTCGGCCGACGTGCTGATCGCGCACGCCCAGAGCTGCCACGCCGACCGCCAGGGCGGGCAGGGCGGTCTGTTCGGCTCGGATTCCGGCGCCAGCCGTCCGCGTCTCGCCAAGACCGAGAACTGGAACCAGGTCGACCTGCTGGACGAGGAGCTCTCGGCCGTGGGCTTCTACCTGACCGGCCACCCGCTGGAGGACATGGTCGGCATGCTGCGGCGGCGACGCACGGCCATGCTGGCCGAGGCCATGGTCCAGGCGGAAGCCGGGATGGAGGCCTTCCGGATGTGCGGCATGGTCCGCCGCCGGCAGGAGCGCGCCTCGCAGAGCGGCGAGAAGTTCGCCTTCGTTTCGCTATCGGACCCGACCGGTGAGTACGAGGTGCTGTTCCCGCCTGAATCGCTGCGCAAATGCCGAGACGTGCTCGAGCCCGGCAAGGCCGTGGCCATCAAGGTCCGCGCCAAGGCCAGAGACGGCGAGGTCCGCTTCTTCGGCGACGACGCCGAACCGATCGAGAAGGCTATCGAGAACGTCGTTGCGGGCCTGCGCGTTCACCTGTCGCCGTCGGCGGCCGAGATCGATGCGCTCAAGCGCCGCCTGGAGCCCGCGCAATCGCAGAAGGGCGGCGAGGTCACCTTCGTCGCCGCGATCAGCGGCGGGCGCGAGATCGAGCTGAGGCTGCCGGGTCGCTACAGCCTCGACGCGGCGTTGCGCGGGGCGTTGAAGACCGCGCCGGGGGTGGCGCTGCTAGAGGATGTGTAGGAAAATATTCCTATGTTTCTACTGATGCGCGGGCCCAATTGACGGCCGATGCGATCACCACGCCGCCGCCCGACCATTCTGGAGTCCGGCTCGGAACAGCCGCCGCTCCGCGGCCTTGCCGCCCTTGACGATCACGGGCTTGTCGGCGGCGCGCAGGATCGGCAGGTCATCCAGGCTGTCGGTATAGGCGTAGGCCCAGCGGGCGCCGTGGCCCGCCTCTGCCAGGGCTTGGCACTTGCGCTGGTTGCGGCAGTGAATGTTGGCGATCCAGCCGCCGAGACCGGGCTTCAGGGACGTGCCCAGCACCTGAACGTCTCGACCGAGCGTGCGAAGCAGGGCGTTCGCCAGGCAGGTCGGCGCGGCGGTGACCACGACCACGCGGTCGCCAGCGGCGACGTGGCTGTCCAGCGCCGCCAGAGCCCGAGGCTTCCACGTAAGCTTTTGGCGCTCTTCGGCGAAGGTTCGAGCAAACTCTTCGCAGGACCCCAGCAATTGTTCCTCGGACAGGCCCGCGGTCGCGATCCAGAGCAGGATCGAAGCGCCGACGCGCCGGGTGAAGGGCACGGCGACCATCGGGATCGCCACCAGCGCGACGGCGAGGGTGGCGAGCAGGCGCGCCGGCGAGCGTTTGACGCGCTCCCACAGCCACAGCGCCGTGGAGTCGCCGTTCAGCAGCGTGCCATCCATGTCGAAGACCGCGAGCATCGTCATTCCTGTCCTGCCTCGTCTTCGCCAGTGGGCCACGGTTCCGTGGAGGTTTCGCGAAACCCGGCCGCTTTTCCGTGAAGGCGGCGGGCATCCGGTGGGCTCCTGTCCATATGACGACGTCCTCTGGAGGGCGCCTCAAGCGGCCAGCGATCATATTTCACCAGGCAAGGGGCGATGCGCGGGCTTGCTTTTTCGTTCCACACCGACTATTTGCGCGGCCATTCCACACGTGGACGTTCGGCCGCATCGGGGAGACATCCCGGCGTCGCCGTTCCGGTCCCGCTCCAGAATGGTCTGGAACGGGGGTGTCCACGGAGGTTCAACCGGAAAAAGGATCAAGGCCCGATGGCTCTTCCCGAATTCTCCATGCGTCAGCTCCTGGAAGCCGGCGCTCACTTCGGTCACCAGACGCACCGCTGGAACCCGAAGATGGACCGCTACATCTTCGGTTCGCGCTCGAACATCCACATCATCGACCTGTCGCAGACGATCCCGCTGCTGCACCAGGCCCTGGTGAAGGTCCGTGAAGTCGCCGCCGCCGGCGGCCGCGTGCTGTTCGTCGGCACCAAGCGTCAGGCCAGCGACCCGGTCGCCACGGCCGCCAAGCGCTGCGCTCAGTACTACGTGAACCACCGCTGGCTCGGCGGCACCCTGACCAACTGGCGTACCGTTTCGGGCTCGATCGCTCGCCTGCGCGAACTGGAAGGCGTCCTGGCCGGCGAATCTCAAGGCCGTTCCAAGAAGGAACTGCTGCAGCTGACCCGCGAACGCGACAAGCTGGAGCTGTCGCTGGGCGGCATCAAGGACATGGGCGGCATCCCCGACATCATGTTCGTGATCGACACCAACAAGGAAGCGATCGCGATCCTGGAAGCCCGCAAGCTGAACATCCCGGTCGTCGCCATCCTCGACACCAACTGCGATCCGGACGGCATCACCTACCCGATCCCGGGTAACGACGACGCCGCCCGCGCCCTGCAGCTGTACTGCGACCTGATCGCCGACGCCGTCCTGGACGGCCTGGCCGCCGGCCAAGCCGCCTCGGGCGTGGACCTGGGCGCCTCGATCGCTCCGGTCGAGCCGGCCCTGGCCCGCGAACTGGCTCCGGAAGCTCCGGCCGCCGAAGCCGCTCCGGCCCCCGCCGCCGCCCGCGGCGACGCCGTGAAGTCGCCGATGGTCGGCACCGCCTATCTGTCGCCCCAGCCGGGCGCCGACGCCTTCATCAAGGTCGGCGACACCGTTGCGGCCGGTCAGACCCTGCTGATCGTCGAAGCCATGAAGAC
>CAKZJK010000293.1 GCA_936942565.1 uncultured Caulobacter sp.
CGCGCCACCCGAGCCTACGACATCGGCAAGGGCGAGCTGACGGTGACGGGCGGCGTCTACAAGTCGCTGCAGGACTACACCAGCGACTACCTCTACAGTAACCACATCCAGGACGTGGCGGACGACGGCAATTCGGCGCTGATCAACTACACCAACGCCGCGGGCGTCCCACAGACCCAGAACGGCTACCTGGGCTTCAACCGCTCCGGCTCCACCGCCTTCTACCGCCGCGACTATGACGTCCGCTACAACATCACCGCGCCCTACGCCTCGCTGAACTATCGCTTCGGCAAGATCGCGATCGGCGGCAGCCTGCGCCATGACGGCGGTCGGGTGCGCGGCCAGCTCTACGGGGCGGATCTGGGCGGCGGCCGTGTCGGTATCAAACCCGTGGACTTCAACGGCGACGGCGTCATCTCCGTCGCGGAGTCGAAGACCGCCTTCACGCCCTACGACCGCCCGGCGCCGGTTCGCTACAACTACGGCTACATGAGCTATTCGGTGGGCGTGAACTACCGGGTCGCCGAGCCGTTCGCGGTCTTCGCCCGCTATAGCCGCGGCGCCCGGGCCGCCGCCGACAAGGTGCTGTTCTCCGACAAGGTCAGCACCACCGATGGCCACCTGGTCAACAAGGCCGACGGCTACGACATCGTCAAGCAACTCGAAGGCGGGTTCAAATACCGCGTCTCCGACTTCACCTTGAACGTCACCGGCTTCAAGGCCGACACCGAGGACACGAACGTCCAGGCGGGCGCGATCACCACCGATCGGAACTACAAGGCCTATGGCGTGGAAGCCGAAGGGACCTATCACCGCGGTCCGTTCAGCGTGCGAGGGGGTGTGACCTATACCCACGCCGAACTGGTCAACGACAAGCTGAACGCCGCCGTCGCCGGCAAGGTCCCGCGCCGCCAGCCTGACTTCATCTACCAGGTCGCGCCCCAGTTCGAGCTCCGCCAGGTGACGATCGGCGCCAACATCATCGGCACGACCAGCAGCTGGGTGCAGGACACCAACCTGATGAAGATGCCGGGCTACACGCTAGTCGGCGCCTTCGCCCAGTACCGTCCGACGGAACGCGTGCAGCTGATGCTGAACGCCGAGAACCTGTTCGACAAGGTCGCCTTCATCGAGATCACCACGCCGTCGGTGCCGACCAACGGCGTTGGCCTCGGACGAGCCGTCAACGGGCGCACGGTCTCCCTGTCGGCCCGCATGAACTTCTAGTCGGTCCAGGAGGCTGGCCCGCCAACCGCGCGCCAGCCTCCAAGGTCCCAGATGGAAGCCGCGAGCGCCTCGCGCTGAACCTTGGCGCCCTTCGCGTGTTCACCGGGAATGACAAATCTCGGTCTCCTCCCCTCCGCCATGATCGGCGCCGTCGCCAGCGCGCGATCCATGACCCCGATGGCCGCCATCGCCACCGCGCGCCTGGCTGGTCGAAACTCACCCGGACGCCTGGTCCTGCTGGACCACCCGCTGTTCAAGTTCGGCGCCCTGGCCATGGGCGTTGGCGAGCTCTTCGGCGACAAGATGAAATCCGCGCCCGACCGCACCGTCTTTCTGGGACTGCTGGCCCGGGTGATGAGCGCTGGCATCGCCGGCTCGGCCCTGGCGCCGAGAGGCAAGGAGAAGACGGGCGCTCTGCTGGCGGTCGCCACGGCCGTTCCGCTCGCCTACCTCACCCTGGCGGGCCGCAAACGGGCGATGGCCAGCGTGGGCCAGACCAAGAGCGGCCTGGTGGAAGACGCTCTGATCGTCTCCGCCGGCGTCGCCGTGGTCGCCCTGGCGATGCGCGGCCGCCGCTAGCCGTGGAAGCCCACGGTTGAAGTAGACGGCGCGGGGCTCTCGACGCGTAAAGGCCCCGCGCTCCACCTTCCCGAATTGTCGTTTAAGCCGTCGACGGCCGACGGGGCGATGTTCGTCGCCCCGCCGGCGCGATCGGCTAGCGCGCCGGCGCGACGCGCCAGACGGTGTTGGAGAGGTCGTCGGCGATCAGCAGGACGCGCTTGGCCGGGTCGAAGGCCACGCCGACCGGACGACCGCGGGCATGGTCCTTGTCCAGGAAGCCGGTCACGAAGTCGACGGGCTTGCCATTGGGCCGGCCATTGGCGAACGGGATCCAGACCACCTTGTATCCGGACAGGTCCTGGCGGTTCCAGCTGCCGTGCTCGCCCACGAACACGCCTTCCCTGAAGTCGCCGCCGAACCCGCCGTCGCGCGCGAAGCTGACGCCCAGCGCGGCCACGTGAGACCCAAGGGCGTAGTCGGGGACAACCGCCTTGGCGACCATGTCGGGCTTCTGGGGGTGGACGCGGGCATCGACATTCTGGCCCCAGTAGCTGTAAGGCCAGCCATAGAACGCCCCGTCGCGGACGGCGGTCAGGTAGTCCGGCACCAGCTGCGGGCCCAGCTCATCACGCTCGTTGACCACGGCCCAGAGCGCTCCGGTCCGGGGCTCGATGGCCAGGGCGGTCGGATTGCGAATGCCTCGCGCGAGGGTGCGATGAGCGCCCGTCGCCCGATCGATCTCCCAGACGACCGCGCGCTCCTCCTCCA
>CAKZJK010000294.1 GCA_936942565.1 uncultured Caulobacter sp.
TGGGCCTACAGCTTCGGGCACAACGCGGGCCTGACCGAAATCGAGATCACCGGCACGTTCCACAACTACGCCCGGGCGATCGAGCCGTTGTACCTGAAGATCTTCCTGAAGTCGGCTTGGGTCGCGGCCCTGACCACGGCGCTTTGCCTGGTGGCCGGCTTCCCGGTGGCGCTGGCCATCACCTTCGCATCCGACAAGGCCAAGGCCTGGCTGCTCTTGCTGATCATGTTGCCGTTCTGGACGAACCTCCTGATCCGCACCTACGCCCTGATCGCCGTGCTGCGCACCGAGGGCTATGTGAACCAGGGCCTGGAATGGCTCTGGAACGGCGGTAGCGGCCTGGCCGCCTTGGTGGGCCTGCAGCCGCTGGGCGACTTCCAGCCGCTGGGCCTGCTGCACAACAATTTCGCGGTGATCCTGGGCCTAGTCTACGTGCATCTGCCGTTCATGGTGCTGCCGCTCTATTCGGCGCTGGATCGCCTGGACAAGTCGCTGCTGGAGGCCAGCCTCGACCTCGGCGCCGGGCACCTGCGGACGATCTTCAAGGTCGTCGTGCCGTTGGCCATTCCGGGCATCGCCTCGGGCGTGCTGATCACCTTCATCCCGGCCCTGGGCGCCTATCTGACGCCCGACCTGCTGGGCGGGCCCGACAGCCAGATGATCGCCAACGTCATCGAACGCCAGTTCAAGCGCGCCAACGACTGGCCGTTCGGCGCGGCGATGTCGTTCCTGCTGATGTACCTGACCTTCATCGCCATCGCGATCCAGGCGGTGCTGGCGAAGAGAACGCCGGAGGCCAAGGGATGACCAAACGCTCGCCCCCCGGGCCCCTCGAGTACCTGCGCCGCTGGCCGATGCGCCTGTGGCTGGCCGCCGTCGGCGTGTTCCTCTACGCGCCGCTGGTCGCCCTGATGGTGTTCAGCTTCAACGACAGCCGTCGCAACATCGTCTGGAAGGGCTTCACGCTCAAATACTATGAGAAGCTGTTCAACGACTCCGCCTTGCTGGAGGCCTTCGCCAACAGCCTGACGATCGCGGCGGTCTCGACGGTGGTCAGCCTGGTCATCGGCGCCCTGGCGGCGCTGGTGCTGTGGCGCTTCCGCTTCCCCGGCAAAACTGCCCTGGACGGGGCCCTGGCCCTGCCGATCGTGGTGCCCGAAATCTGCATGGGCGTGGCCATGCTGGTGTTCTTCGCCAAGGTCCTGCCCTGGCCGCAGGGGATGCCTTGGCCGCTGAACCTGGGGGCGATCATCATCGCTCACGTGTCGTTCTCGTTCCCGTTCGTGGCGGTGGTGGTGCGCGCCCGCATGGCCAGCTTCAACCGCGAGATGGAGGAGGCGGCCCGAGACCTCGGCGCCGGCGAATTCCGCACCATCAAGGACGTGATCCTGCCGCACATGGCGCCGTCGCTGGTGGCCGGCGCGCTCTTGGCCTTCACGCTGAGCCTGGACGACTTCGTCATCACCTTCTTCACCGCCGGGCCCGACACGGTGACCTTCCCGGTGAAGGTCTATTCGATGGTCCGCTTCTCGGTGACGCCCGAGGTCAACGCGGCCTCGACGGTGCTGATCGTGCTGACCGTGCTGCTGACGGCGGCGGCGTTGAAACTGCAGGGCAATCCAGCCGCCACGGCGGGTCATGGGGCGGGGGACGGCAAATGAGCGCTCTTTCTCTTCCGATCTTCCCGGCGAATGCCGGGACCCAGATTCAGCCTGAGCTTTCGCCCTTCCTGGCCCCTTCCAGCCTTATGATCTGGACCCCGGCATTCGCCGGGGAGGTCGGGCTTTTGTGTGTCGGGGGATATCCGCAATGACCGCGCCAAAACCCATCATCACCTTCGAGAACGTCACCAAGCGGTTCGGCAAGCTGGCGGCCGTCGACAATGTCTCGCTGACGGTCAACGAGGGCGAGTTCTTCGCGCTCTTGGGACCGTCCGGCTGCGGCAAGACCACGCTGCTGCGGATGCTGGCCGGCTTCGAGACGCCGACCGAGGGGCGCATCCTGATCGACGGCCAGGACATCTCGAACATCCCGCCAAACAAGCGGCCGGTGAACATGGTGTTCCAGTCCTACGCCGTGTTCCCGCACATGACCGTCGCCGACAACGTCGCCTACGGCCTGAAGGTCGATCGCGTGCCCAAGGCCGAGCGCGACCAGCGCGTGGCCGAGGCGCTGGAGCTGGTGCAACTGGGGGGCCTCGGCGAGCGCAAGCCCGACCAGCTGTCCGGCGGTCAGCGCCAGCGGGTGGCGCTGGCCCGGGCCCTGGTCAAGCGGCCCCGCGTGCTGCTGCTGGACGAGCCGCTGTCGGCCCTGGACGCCAAGCTGCGCGAGCAGATGCGCACCGAGCTCTGCACCCTTCAGGAGAAGGTCGGCATCACCTTCATCATGGTCACCCACGACCAGGACGAAGCGCTGGCGCTGGCGACGCGCTGCGCCGTCATGAACAAGGGCATCCTGCAACAGGTGGCGACGCCGTCGGACCTCTACGAATTCCCCAATTCGCGCTTCGTCGCCGACTTCATCGGCAGCGTGAACCTGTTCGAAGGGACGCTCGA
>CAKZJK010000295.1 GCA_936942565.1 uncultured Caulobacter sp.
CGCAGTTGCGGCCGAAGGTATGCCCACCTCCGGCCGCTCATTTGATCCAGCTCAATCGAAGGGAAAGTTCCGGCTGATGTCCGTTACTTTCCTCCGCCGAGCGAGTGGACGTAGACGGCCATCGCCTTGATCGTGGTCGGGTCGAGGCGGCCTTCCCAGGCCGGCATGACGCCGCCGCGACCATTGGTGATGGTCTCGATCAGGGTCGCCTCGTCGGAGCCGTACAGCCAGATCTTGTCGGTCAGGTTCGGCGCCCCGAAGTCCGGATTGCCCTTGGCATTGTCGCCATGGCAGGCCACGCAGTTCTCGGCGAAGATCTTGGCGCCGGCCTTGGGGTCATAGCCCGGCCGGGTCGGCAGACCCGCCAACTCGCGGACGTAGTTGGCGACCGTGACGATCTCCGCCGGCTTCAGGACACCGTCCTTGCCGAAAGCGAGCATCTGGCCCTCGCGGGTCTTCGGGTGACCCGAGCGCACGCCGTACAGCAGGGTCTGCTGGATCTGCTCCAGCGAGCCGCCCCACAGCCAGTCGTCGTCGTTCAGGTTCGGGAAGCCCTTGGCGCCGGCGGCACCGGTGCCGTGGCAGGCGGCGCAATTGTCGCCGAACACGGTCTTGCCCTTGGCGCGCGCCAGACCCAGCATGGCCGGATCCTTTTCGATGTCGGCGAGCGAGGCGGTGGCGAGCGCCGCCATCTTGGCGCCACGGATCTTCTCGAGGTTGGCGAGTTCGACCGCCACGTCCGCGCGGGACGAGTAGCCGAACAGACCCTGGGTGTTGCTGGAGATGGTCGGCCAGGCCGGATACACGATCCAGTAGCCGACTGCCCAGACGATACAGATGTAGAAGGTGATCACCCACCACCGCGGCAGCGGGGTGTTGAGCTCCTTGATGCCGTCCCAGGCATGGCCGGTTGTGGCCGTGCCTGTGACGCTGTCGACTTCGGTGTGGTCAGCCATGATGAGTTACTCCTCCCGCAACGGCATGTTCGCCGCCTCGTCGAAAGCGGCCTTGTTGCGAGGCCAGAGGGCATAGGTCACGATCGCGATGAAGATCGCGACGAAGATCGGGGTCCACAGCGTCGTCACGAGTGACGACGCGATGTTTTCGACTGCAATGATGGGCTTCATGATGTTCGCCTCTCGTGCTCAGCGCAGGTTGGCTTTTTCGTTGTAGATCTTGAAGTCGACCAGCGTTCCAAGCATCTGCAAGTACGCCACCAGGGCGTCCATCTCGGTCGGCGTACCCGCCTTGCCGTCGAAGTTGCGTACCACCGCCTTCGGATAGCGCTTGGTCAGCGCCTCCGCGCCGGCACCATCCGGATCGACCTGGGCCTTGAGGTCGGCGGCGGCGTTGGCGATCTGGTCGTCGGTGTAGGGCACCCCGACCGCGCGCAGCGTCTTCAGATGATCGGCGACATTGTCCGCGTCGAGCTCGGTCTCCTTCAGGAAGGGATAACCGGGCATGATCGACTGCGGCACGATGGCGCGCGGGTTGTTCAGATGGGTGACGTGCCAATCGTCGGAGTATTTGTTGCCGACGCGGGCGAGGTCAGGCCCCGTACGCTTGGAGCCCCACTGGAACGGGTGGTCGTACATGCTCTCCGCGGCGAGCGAGAAGTGGCCGTAGCGTTCCACTTCATCGCGCAGCGGACGAACCATCTGCGAGTGGCAGAGATAGCAGCCCTCGCGGACATAGATGTTGCGGCCCGCCAGCTCGAGCGGCGTGTAGGGCCTGATGCCGTCGACCGCCTCGATCGTG
>CAKZJK010000296.1 GCA_936942565.1 uncultured Caulobacter sp.
ATCTGACCCCAGCCGGCGGCGGGTTCGAAGCGCTGGTCGGTGACGGTGGAGTCGCCGGCCAGGTAGACGGTCGGGACCGTGACCGGCTCGATCCGCAGGCGGCGAACGGCGGCGGCTGGGCCACAGATTTCCAGGGTCAGCTTGTCGTCCCAGTCGTAGCTGCCTTCCTCGCGCGGATTGAGCAGCACGCGGGTTCCGCCTGGCGCGTTTGCGGGCGGCGGGGCGAGATCGGGGCGGCGGACATTGACGATGATCGTCCGCGTCTCGGTCTCGCCGGCGGAGACGCGGACGCGCTCCAGCATCAGCCGACGCGCCTCGGCCTTGATCGTGGTCTCGCTGGCCTGGTCGGCGCCCAGGTCTAGAGCGACGCGATAGTCGCCCTCGGGGAGCTTCACCGAGAACAGGCGGCCGGGACCGGGCTCCCAGCCGTGTCCCGCGAGGCGGTCGTAAGGCTTTTGGGGCGATGACTCGAAATCAAAGGTCCACACGGACGCGGCCTCCCTGGCGAGCGCGATGCTAGGCGCGAGCGCGAGGCCCGTCAGCAGGGTCCGCCGATTCAGGATCATGCCGCCTCCCTCGCGCGCAGAGTCCGCAACCTTGGTAGCGGCGACGCGCTGGGGATTCAATGTCAAAATACAGGATAATATCCTGATATATGGGAGTTATGACGCGGTGACCACCGAGGTATCGCGAACGGAAACGGGCGCCTCCGGACGTGTCGCGCGCCAGAGGATCAGACCCAGGGCGCCCAGGGTAAGTTCGCGCAGGCGTCGCAGCAACGACAGCGCCAGCGCCTGATCGGGCGTCAGCCCCAGCGCGCCGCCCAGCAGCAGATACCCGCCCTCCTGAACGCCCAGCGCGCCAGGGATGGCGAAGCCGACGACCTTGGCCGTCTGCGCCAGGCCTTCGACGATCAGCGCCTGGACAAGGGTGGGATGCAGGCCCAGCGCCCACATCGCGACATAGGTCTCGAACGCGCCCGCGAGCCAGGCGGCCATGTGCCAGGCCCACGAGGCGCCGATTTCCTTCCGACGCGCGCCGATGTCGCGAAAGGCGTCGCCTAGCGCGCCCACCCGGCTGGCGATCGCCGTCCAGCGTTGCGAGAACTGGCCGATGCGCCGTCCGACGCCGGCCTTGTGGGCGATGAACAGGGATCCAGCGATCAGGCCGACCACGCCCACCAAGGCCAGGCCAGCCTGCGCCAGGCGCGGATCGCGCAAGGTGACCAAGGCCACCGCCAGACTGGCCAACACGAACAGCACCAGGCCCACCGTGCCCGCGAGCACGTCCACGACGCAGCTCGCGGTGCTTTCCGCCAGGCTGAGCCCCTTGCGGACGGCCAGCTTGGCTCGCACCACCTCGCCGCCAACCTGGGCGACGGGCAGCAGGGCGTTGACGGCCTCCTTGATCAGCCGCAGCCGGAAGAGAAAGGGCAGGGATGGCCGCCGGTCTGGCGGCAGCAGAACCTGCCAGCCGATGGTGGCGAAGAACGTGACTGGCAGGTGGGCCGCGACGACCAGCAAGGCTTGCCCCCCCACCTCGGCCACGATCGCGCGCACCGCGCCCGCGCCATGGGTGGCCAGCAGGAGCGCCAGCAAGGCGACGCCGACGGTGAGCAGCCAGGCTTTCGCCGCGCCGCCGGACTTACCGACCTTGTTTGTCATGCCGCCGA
>CAKZJK010000297.1 GCA_936942565.1 uncultured Caulobacter sp.
CCTCTATAACGAGACCAACGGCGTCGCCATTCCGCCGACCCCGACCGTCGGGGCGGTGGGCCTGCTCGAGGACTACGACCTGCGCACGGGCTTCGGCAACGTGGCCGAGGGCGACACCCTGGTGCTGGTCGGCGATACGCACGGCGAGCTGGGCGCCTCGATCTATCTGCGCGAGATCCTGGGCCGCGAGGACGGCGCCCCGCCCCCGGTGGACCTGGCGGCCGAGAGGAAGAACGGCGACTTCGTTCGCGGCCTGATCGCCTCGGGCCTGGTGGCCGGCGTCCACGACCTTTCGGACGGCGGCCTGCTGGTCGCCGCGGCCGACGTGGCCCTGGCCAGCAAGGTCGGGCTCACCCTGAACGCCACCAGCGACGCCCACGCCCACCCGTACCTGTTCGGCGAGGACCAAGCCCGCTACCTGATCGCCACGCCCGATCCCGACGCCGTGCTCGACGCGGCCAAGGACGCTGGCGTGCATGCGATCGTCGCGGGCGTGGCCGGCGGGAACGCCTTCGCGTCGAAGGGCCTTTTCAGCATTCCGCTGGAAGCGCTGCGCGTGGCGCACGAGTCCTGGCTGCCGGGCTATATGAACGCGCCCAGGGCCTGACCTGAAGGATCGACAGTATGCGTACCCTGGCCCTGACCGCTCTCGCCGTCCTGCTGATCTCGGGGTGCGCGCCGACCGCCCAGCCGACCGCGCCGACAGCCGAGACCCTGGCGTCCGCGTGCGCGGCCAAGGGCGGGACGGTCAAGCCGGTCGGCAAGGCACAGATCCCGACCTGCGTCACGCCCTACGCCGACGCCGGCAAGGCCTGCACCGACAAGAGCCAGTGCCAGGGCGGCTGCATCCTGGAAGGCAATCTGGAGCCGCAAGGCGCGGTCACCGGTCAGTGCCAGAAGACCGACCGCCAGTTCGGCTGCTACGCCAAGGTCGAAAACGGCAAGGCGACGGCCGCGATCTGCGTGGACTGAGGACGGGCCCGTCCTCTCTCCGAGCTCGGCTAGACCTCCAGCAAGCTCTCGACGGGAGCCACAAGCCGAACCGTCAGGCCTTCTGGCCCAAAATCCTTCTCGACGCCGCCGTTTCCGGTCAGCCCCAGGCCGACGAGGCGTGAGCCGAAACCCTTGCGCTTGGGCGCCGTGGCGGGCGGCCCTCCGCGCTCGCGCCATTCCATGCGCACGACTTCGCCGTCGCGCGTCCAGCTGACGAACAAGCGTCCGCCTTCCTGGGTCAGGGCGCCGTACTTGGTCGCGTTGGTCGCCAGTTCGTGGATCAGCAGCGAGACGTTCTGGGCGATCGGCGCCTTGACCACCAGTCGCGGTCCTTCGATCTCGAACCGAGCCCGGTCAACCACGCGCCCCAAGGCCGTTTCCACGAGACCTTGCAGGTCCGCGCCGTTCCACTCGTGTTGCAGAAGCACGTCGTGCGCGCTGGCCAGGGCATGGAGCCGGTCGTCGAAGGCCTGAACACGCTCCCGGTCCGGGATGTCGCGAAGCGTTTGCTGGGCGATGGCCTGGACCAAGGCCAGAGTGTTCTTCAGCCGATGGGTGGTCTCGGCCATGATCAGCGTGCGTTCCCGCTCGGCAAGGACCTGTCCCGTCGTCTCGATGGCGATGTCGAAAATGCCTTCGACCCGATCGCCATCGCGCAAGGGGCTGTAGGAGAAGGTCCAGTAAGTGTCTTCGGGAGCACCGTTCCTGGTCATCACCAGGTGCATGTTCTCCATGTAGACTCTTTCGCCCGCTCTGGCCTTTTCGATCAGCGGCGCGATGTCGTCCCACACATCCGACCAGACCTGATGGATCGGCCGCCCCAGAGCCTCCGGATGGCGGGCGCCCAGAAACGGAATATAGGCGGCGTTATAGATCAGTGTTTGCTCAGGACCCCATGTCGCGCAGGTCGCGAAGTCGGTCCCCATGACGATATCGTAGGTCGTTCTGAGCGCCGATGGCCAAGTTTCCTTGGATCCGAGCGGCGTCTTGGCCCAATCGAACTCATCTATGCTATTGGGCACTTGCGGATCTCACGACGCTTGACGTCTGCATTTACCATAACGGCCAACCATGCCCAACAACTGACTCCGTAAAATCAAGAGCGCGTCGCGGGAAACTAGGTCGTCATATCCATGACGCCGCCAAGGACCGTCAGCAACTAGGCCGCGTGGCTTCTGCCCGACCAGCGCGCGACCGCTTCCAGAAGCTTTGACGGGCTGATCGGCTTGCCCAGGTGGTCGTCGAAACCCATCTCCAGGAAGCGTTCGCGATCC
>CAKZJK010000298.1 GCA_936942565.1 uncultured Caulobacter sp.
CTCGGACCGCAATCTCGACGTCTCGGTTGTGCTGGACCTGATGATCCACGACATCGATCTGGCTCTGGCGCTCTGCGACGGCGAGCCCGTGGCGGTGGAAGGCGAGGGGGCCATCACCCGCTCGACCTCGCTGGACTGGGTCAAGACCGAGGCGACCTTCGACAACGGCTTCACCGCCGTGTTCGACAGCTCGCGCGTCGCCGAGGCCCGCGAGCGGACCATGAAGGTGGTCTACCCCTCCGGCAAGGTCGAGATCGACTTCCTGACGCGCGCCTTCCGCAACACCACGCCTTACCCGCTGATCGAGAACTTCACCGAGACTCCGGCCGGCAAGGACCCGCTGGGCCTGTCGGTCGCCGGCTTCCTGGCCGCCGTGCGCGGCGAGGCGCCGAGGCCCGTGGTCACCGGCGCCGAAGCCGCCCGGGCGCTTGATCTGGCGTTGGCGGTCGAGCAGGCGGTAGAAGGCTAGGGCTCGCCGGTCGCGGGCGCAGGGGAGACGATCTTGCCGCACGAAGCCTGGCCGATCGACCCCGCCGTCCTCTTGCCGTTCCTGGCGGCGGTCACTCTGATCGAACTCACGCCAGGCCCCAACATGGGCTATCTGGCCGGCCTCTCGGCAGTCGAAGGTCGGCGCGCGGGGCTCGTGACGGTCGCGGGGATCACCTGCGGCCTGCTGGCCTATATGCTGGCCTCGGTCGTCGGCCTGACCGAGATCTTGCGGGTCAACCGCTCCCTCTATGACGTCCTGCGCTGGGCCGGGGTGGCCTACGTCCTCTGGCTGGCGGCGGACGCCTGGCGGGGGAGGGAGAAAGCCGAAACGCTTCGAGACGGTTCGGGCGATTGGACGCATTTTCGCAAGGGTCTGCTCGCCAACCTGCTGAACCCGAAAGCGGCGCTGTTCTACGTCACCCTCCTGCCAGGCTTCGTCCAGCCCGGCCACGCCTCGCCCTTGGCTCAGGCCCTGATCCTGGGCGGCGCGCACATCCTGGTCAGCATCCTCGTCCACGGGACCATCGTCCTGTCGTCGGACGGGTTGGCGCGGCGGCTCACCCTGGTCGGAAGCAGTGTTCTGGCGCGAAGGGTCTTCGCTGTCGCCTTGGTCGCGACCGCCGTTTGGATCGCCGTGGAAACCGGGCGCTAAGGCGACCTCTCAATCGTCCAGGTCGAACGGCAACTCGTTCTGGTCGCTGGGCGTCTCGCGGCGAGCCTTGGACACCGGCTTGTAGGTCGGCTCTGGTGGCGGCGGCGCCTCGGCGAAGTCCTCCTCGTCGTCCCAAGGCGGATCGTCGAACATGTCCGGCTCGGCCGATCGGGCGCGCGCTGGCGTTGGGCGCGCCACCTGGTCAAAGGAAGAGTGCCGCGCGGTCGGCGCCGGCGCGGGGATGGCGGGCTCGGGCGCGGCGAGCATCATCTCGTCGTCCGCCTCGTCATCGAACGCTTCCGGAAGCGGCGGCGGCGCGACGGGGCGAACCGGCTCAGGCGGCGGAGGCGACGTGACGGCGACCGGCGCGGCCTTTTCCGGACGAGGCGGCAGCGGGCGACGCACGATCGCCTCGCAGCGGGCCAGCCAGCGGTTGGCCTCCTGCACCAGTTCCCCAGAGGAGCGGCTCTCGCGGCGCTGCTCGTCGCCCGGCGCCCAGAGGTCGAGCGTGAAGTCCGGATGGCGTGGGTCGTCGAAGACCAGGCGCAGGGCCACGGTGTCGGCTTGCGGCGACATGTGGTCGATCGCGCGGCGTCCTTCGCCCCGGAAGACGCGGCCCATGACTTGGTTGTCGACCAGCAGCTCGGCGCCGGTCAGCTCATCCAGGCGATAGACCAGGCACCAGCCGCCACGATCCCAAGCCACGGCCAGAAGATTGGTGGAAAAGGAAAAGCCCGCGCCCCGCCCGCGTCCGCGCGCGACGATCACGCCTTCCGGTTCGCTCTTGAGCACATTGCGCAAGGCGCGGCGGATGCGCCGATCCTCGTCGCCATACCAGATGGCGAAGCTGCCCATGAACGTCACCGCCGTGCCGGCGATGGCCACGAACAGCAAAAGACGCGCGAGTTCGCTCATGGGCGCCAGACTAGCGGCGCTTGCGATTCCCGCCCAGAGGGGCGAGCGGTCGCATCAGATTCGGAAATGGCCCACGACCGGAACGTGGTCGGACGGCTTTTCCTTGTCGCGCTCGTCGCGGTGGATGACCACGTTCTCGAGGCGGTCTGCGGCCTGGGGCGATAGCAGCAGGTGGTCGATGCGGATCCCAAGGTTCCGCTGCCAGGCGCCGGCCTGATAGTCCCAGAAGGTGTAGCCGCCCGGCGCGCCGTCGGCCTGCATATAGGCGTCGGTCAGGCCAAGGTTCTTCAGGGCGCGGAAGGCGGCGCGGCTTTCGGGACGGAAGAGGGCGTCGCCCAGCCAGGCCTCGGGATTGGCGACGTCCTGCACCTCGGGGATGACGTTGTAGTCGCCGGCGATCACCAGCGGCTCCTCGAAGGCCAGCAGGCCTTGAGCGTGAGCGTGCAGGCGGCGCATCCAGGCGAGCTTGTAGTCGAACTTCTCGGTCCCGATAGGGTTGCCGTTGGGCAGGTAGATGCCGACGACGCGGAAGGGCGTCGGCGCGCCGATCACCGCCTCGACATAGCGGGCCTGCTCGTCAACCTCGTCCTCGGAGAGGAAGGGCAGGCCCTTGCGGACGTCCTCGACCGGGTGCTTCGAGAGCAGGGCGACGCCGTTATAGGTCTTTTGGCCGTGGACGACGACGTTGTAGCCCAGGCGCTCGAAGTCCTCGGCCGGGAACTTCTCGTCGACGCACTTGATCTCCTGCAGCACCGCGACGTCAGGCGCCTCGGCCTCGAACCACGCGAGCACGCGCTCGAGGCGGGCGTTGACCGAATTGACGTTCCAGGTGGCGATGCGCATCGAGAGCTCCAGACTTGGACGCGGAAGCTAGGGCCCAAGGCGGAGCGGCTCAAGCCGCTGTATCGCGGTTAGATCGAGAAGCTGACGCCGCAGCCGCAGCTGGACTTGGCGTTGGGGTTGCGGACCCGGAATTCCGCGCCGGCCAGTTCGTCGACGAAGTCGATCTCCGAGCCCTTCAGCAGGGCTAGGGAGACCACGTCCACCAGCGCCGCGGCGCCGTCGCGCTCGATCTTCAGGTCGTCTTCCTCGACGGAGTCGACCAAGTCGAAGCGGTACTGGAAGCCCGAGCAGCCGCCGCCATCCACCGCGATGCGCAGCATGAGCGGGCGACCCTCGCTGGCGGCGATGGCCTTGATCCGACGAGCGGCGTTTTCGGAAAGCGTTAAGTCTGTTTGGGTCATGGCTGTGGAAAAGTCACCTTCGCCCTATATGAGGGTGTCGCGGCCTCTTCGGAAGGGGCCAAATCGACCAACGCGATAAAGGCGGTTTATGTCTCAGGTCCCGTACTTCGTCCCACGCGCGCCGTACGCCGAAGATCCGTTCAAGTCGAAGGGCCGTCGCTTCAAGGAAGACGAGAGCCGGACCCGAACCCCGTTCGCCCGCGATCGTGACCGCATCATCCATACCTCCGCCTTCCGCCGCCTGAAGGAAAAGACCCAGGTCTTCGTGGCGCACGAGGGCGACAACTTCCGCACGCGCCTGACCCACTCGCTGGAAGTGGCGCAGGTGGCGCGATCGCTGGCCACCGCCTTGGGCCTCGACAGCGACCTGGCCGAGACCATCGCCCTGGGCCACGACCTGGGCCACCCGCCGTTCGGCCACGCCGGCGAGGACGAGCTCGAAATCCAGATGCGCGAGTACGGCGGCTTCGACCACAACGTTCAGACGTTCCGGGTCGTGACCGAGCTGGAGCACCGCTATCCGGACTTTCTCGGCTTGAACCTGACCTGGGAAACCCTGGAAGGGATCATCAAGCACAACGGCCCGGTGACCAATAAGCTGGGCAAGCCGTCCTGGAAGGCCATCCAGAAGTACGACAACGAGTACGAGCTAGGTCTGAACACCTGGGCCTCGGCAGAGGCGCAGGTCGCCGCCCTGGCCGACGACATCGCCTACAACAACCACGACGTCGACGACGGGGTCACCGCGGGCCTGTTCACGCTCGATGAGCTGATGGACGTGCCGCTGATCGGTCCGATCCTGTTCGCGGTGAAGAGCGAGCGGCCCGACCTCGACCCGCGTTTGACCCATTTGGAAGCCATCCGCCGCATGATCGGCGCCATGATCGACGACGTGATGGGCGAGACCCTGCAACGCGCCGCGGCCACCGGCGTGCAGTCGGCCGACGATGTGCGCGCGCTGGATCACGCCCTGGTCGCGTTCTCGCCGGACATGGCCGAGGATCTGGCCCGTCTGCGCTCGTTCCTCTACGAACGCATGTACCGCCACTGGCGCGTCAACCGCACGCGCAGCCAAGCCCGCCGTATTCTCGGCGAAATGTTCGCGCTATTCCTCAAGGAGCCGGAGGTCCTTCCGACCTACTGGTTCGCCAAGTCGCAGAACCGCGACGAAGCGGGCAGGGCGCGCGTGGTGTGCGACTACATCGCGGGCATGACCGACCGTTTCGCGATAGAAGAGCACCGCAAGCTGTTTCATCTCGACGTCTGGAACTAGGCTTCCAGCCACCGGGGCGAAGCGGCTAGGACGAGCGCGGCTCGTCCCGCGACCGAGCGGCGCGAATGCTTCTGAGACGGCGCGGGCTTGGGGTAACCTGAGGCTGGCGCGTCCGATTCGAGGCCTTCGATCCGCGCCCCGAGTTTTTGGAGCTTAGCTTAAGATGTCCGATCCGCACCGCGGGGCCTATACGCCGCCCACCGACGCGCCTCTGTCGTTCGACGCGCGTCAGCCCGTGCGTGGCGCGCGCCCGCTGCCCATGACCTTGATCATCAGCGCGGTGGTGCTGGTCACGCTGGTGGTCGGCGTGGCGCTGGTCTATCGCGGC
>CAKZJK010000299.1 GCA_936942565.1 uncultured Caulobacter sp.
GGCGGGGGAGGATGGTGATCCTCCTCCTCACCCGTGAAACGGGGGAGGTGGATCGCCGCGGATACGCGGCGAGACGGAGGAGGCGCTAAACACCAACAAAAAAGCCGCCCGGGGTCGCTCCCGGGCGGCTTCTTCGTCTCTAGGCTCCAGTCCTTAGAACTGGATGTTGGCCCCCACGAACACGGTGCGGCCGCTGGTGGTGTAGTTCCACAGGCGGCGGGCGCCGGTCTGGCCGAAGCCGTTGTTGAAGCTGTTGACCTGCTCTTCGCGCTCGTTGGTCAGATTGATCGCGTCGAGCGACAGACGGATGCTGGGCGTCAGCTGGTAGAAGGCCGCGGCGTCGACATAGGTGGTGGCGTTGAAGGCGCCGCTGTCGATCAGATAGTCCGAGCGGTAGTTGGCCGAGACGCGACCGCCATACTTGGCGGTCTCGTAGTACAGCGTGGCGTTGGCGTTGACGTCCGACAGGCCGAAGATGTCGGTCTTCCGCGGCTTGCCGTTGACGAGGTTGGTCGTCGACGAGTCGATCAGGGTCAGGTTGGCCACCGCGCCCATGTGCTTGAGCACGCCCGGCAGGAAGAAGAAGTCGCTCTGGGCCGACAGCTCCAGACCCGTCAGCTTGGCCGAGGTGTTGTTCACCTGGCGGGTGTACTGGGCGACGATCGTCGAGCCCGTCACGCCCGGATAGAGCCCTTCGGCCAGGCCGGTGCTGGCGTAGGTGACGTTGGTCGTCGTCTGGCTGGAGACCAGGCCGTCGATGTCCTTGTGGAACACGCCCGCGGTCAGCATGCCGACGCCGCCGAAGTACCACTCGGCCGACAGGTCGAACTCGTTCGACTTGTAGGGATCCAGGTTCGGATTGCCGGTCGACACCGTGACGGTCGAGCCGTCGACGCTGATCGAGCCGTTCATGGCGTAGGCGCCCAGGGCCGGACGGTTGATGTTCTTGGCGGCGGCCATGCGGATCTGGAACTGGTCGGAGACCTCCAGCACCGCGTTCAGGGCCGGCAGGACGCCCGAGTACTTCTTCTTGGCCTCGGTCGGGGTGTTGACGCCCTTGACCGACATGACGCCCGAGGACTTCAGTTCGGTCTCATAGGCGCGCAGGCCGGTGTTGCCGCGCAGCGGACGGCCCAGGAACTCGGTCTTCCAGTCCAGCTGCAGATAGCCGGCGTTGGTGTCTTCCTTGACCGCGTAGATGCCCTTGGGCGCGAGCAGCGTCCGGGTCACGCCCCACTTCGACAGCGCCTTGTCCCAGTCGACGATGATCCACGACTGGTCGTGATGCTGGCTAAAGACCTTGGTGACGCCGTCCAGGCGGTCGTCCAGCGTGCCCTTTTCCCAGGCCGTCTTGTTCACGTCGTCATTGGCCTGGGTGAAGCCCGAGTTCTCGAAGCCGCGATACGACACCCCGCCCTTCAGGACGAAGTCGTCGTTGAAGGCGTAGGCGCCGTTCAGCTCGGCGTTGTTCAGCTCGGTGGTCTGATAGGTGGCCGAGAAATCGATCTCGTGGGCCCGGTAGTTGTTCGGATCGGTGGTGTCCCACTTGTAGGTGTTCTTGCCCGTGTCGCCGCGATAGTCGGTGATCAGGCCACCGAACGCCTCGGTGTAGAACTTGTCCGAGATCGGAATGTCGTAGTCGGACTTCTCGCGGCCGATGTGTCCGTCGATCGTCAGCTTTTCGGTCACCTTCCACTCGCCGGTCAGGACCAGCTGGTCGAAGGTGTTCTTGGTTTCCTGGCGACGGGTCTCGGTGGCGAAGACGGTGTTGTCGACGTCGGCGTAGACGACCGAATTGTACTTGTCGTACTCGATCGCGTTCAGCACCGGCGGCGCGCTGACCAGATTACCGGAGTGCGGGGTGGCCGCGCCCAGGATGGTCGAGCCGACGCTGGCGCGGGTGGCCAGGTGCAGCTCCGAGCGGTCGTTGGTGAACTTGCCGTGCAGGGCGTCGAGGGTCAGGGTGACGTTCTCGACCGGACGCCATTGCAGCGCCGCGGTCAGGCCCAGGCGCTCCTGGTTGGAATCCCAGACCGACAGACGGTTGCCGCGCTGGAAGATCAGCTCGCCGTTGGTCGCCTTGGCCGCGTCGGCGGCGCTCAGCTTGACCACGTTGGCCGCGACGGCCTTCTGGGTGCCGGCGCCGTAGGTGTTGTAGCCCTGCTCCTCGGTCTTGCGCTTGGAGTAGGCGACCGAGAAGAGGGCGCCGAACTTGTCGTCCCAGTTCTTGCTGATCATCGCCGCGCCGCGCGGCTGGAAGTCCTTGGTGGCGCTGTTGGTGCCGCCCTGCATCGACAGGGCCGCCTTGGTCCCGGAATAGTCGAACGGCTTGGCGGTGTAGAGGCCGACGGTGCCGGCCATGCCGCCTTCGTCCTGCTCGGCCGAGAACGACTTGCGCACATCGACCTTAGAGAACAGGTCCGAGGCGAAGATGTTGAAGTCGAACGCCCGGTCGCGCGAGGTCTGGCCGCGGCTGTCCATCGGTGAGTCGACGTTGCCCAGCACTTCCATGCCGTTCAGCTGGACGCGGGTGAAGTCGGGGCCCAGGCCCCGCAAGCTGACGCGACGGCCCTCGCCGCCTTCGCGGTTGATGGCCACGCCCGGCAGGCGCTGCAGCGACTCGGCGAGGTTCAGGTCGGGGAACTTGGCCATGTCCTCGGCCACGATCACGTCGGTGACGATGGCGCTGGAGCGCTTGGCTTCACGGGCCGCGCCCAGCGACTTGCGGAAACCGGTGACGACAACGGCGTCGACGGAGTCCGCCGGCTCGGCGGCGGGCGCGGGGTCGGCGACCCGGGCGAAGGCGGCCGGCGCGAACGTGGCCATGACGAGTTGAGCCGCGCCCGCCAGGAGCGCGATCTTGGTGCGAGACATTGTGAGATCCCCAAACTTGTTCCGTCGGGAGAGAGCCGCCACGATTGGGCGCCGACGGTTGGCTTGGGCGTTAGGGGCTGCGCGTGACGCCCACGTCTCGGTTTTTTAAAAGCTTGATGACGAGACCGCGGTCTCGGAGCTGCGGAGACGTCAAACCGTCATGTGGTAGCGGTATGGCGACGCTCTGTCCTGGAGTCGCCCATGCTGAACCTGCTCGCCGCCTTGGCCGTCGCCGCCGCCCCCTGCCCCGCCTCTGACGAGAGCGCGCCGTGCGTGCGTCAGCGTATGGACGCCCTGCCGATGAACGACCTGATGGCCGTGGGCACGCACAACTCCTACAAGCAGACCATTCCGGCGGACGAGATGGCGGCCATGGTCGCCGCGCGCGGCCAGGCGGCGCTGGGGATCGACTACGGCCACCGGCGGCTGGCCGAGCAGTTGGACGCCGGCGCCCGCCAGCTGGAGCTGGACGTCGTCGCCGACCCCGAGGGCGGCCGCTACGCCAAGCCGCTGACTGTTTTCGGGCAGGGCACGGCCCTGCCGCCCGAGATGGCCGCGGCCCTGGCCAAGCCGGGCTTCAAGACCATGCACATGACCGACATCGACTTCCGGGTGTCGTGCGTGACGTTCGTGTCGTGCCTGAAGGAGGTCCGCGCCTGGTCGGACGCCCACCGCGACCACGCGCCCATCCTGATCATGATCAACGCCAAGGAAGGCGAGGCGACGGTCCCGGGCGGAGTAAAGCCCCTGCCCTTCACCGAAAGCCTGTTCGACGCCTTCGACGCCGAGATCCGCTCGGTGTTCGGCGACGATCGCCTGATCACGCCAGACCAGGTCCAAGGCAAGGCCAAGACCCTGCGCGCGGCGGTCCTGGCCGGCAGCTGGCCCAAGATCGGTCAGGCGCGCGGCAAGGTGTTCTTCGCCCTCGACGAAAACCCCGAGAAGGTCGCGATCTATCGCGGCAAGCGCGCCTCGCTGGAAGGCCGGGCCATGTTCGTCAACACCGACGAGGCCTCGCCCGCCGCCGCCTATCTGACCCTGAACGATCCGGTCGCCCAGAAGGACCGCATCACCGCCGCCGTGAAGGCCGGCTTCATCGTCCGCACCCGCGCCGACGCCGATACGGTCGAGGCCCGCCGCAACGACGTCACCCGCCGCACCGCGGCCTTCACCAGCGGCGCGCAGTACGTCTCGACCGACTACATCTGGCCCGACCCGCGCTTCCCGGGCGGCTACACCGTGCGCCTGACCGGCGGCGACGTCGCGATCTGCAATCCGGTCCGCCAGCCCAAGGCCTGCGACAACCTCGCGATCGAGGCCCTGCCCGGCGCGCCCGAGCGCGGCTACCTCCAGCCCGAGGCGCGCCCGGACCTGACCAAGATCCTGGCCCCGCCCCCTCAGCCCGGCTCGCCCCGCGCGATCGCCGACGCGGCGATCTTCGACCAGAGCCGGGCGATCAAGGACAAGGACCCGGCGCGCTGGGCCGAGGCCACGGCCGACGTCAGCGGTCCGGCCTTCGGCCATTTCGAAGAGGCCCTGGGCGTCAAGCTGACGCCCCAGAACGCCCCGATCCTGTCGGCCCTGCTGGAGCGCGCCGGCGACGACCGCTCGCCCGTCAGCGTCGCCAAGCATTTCTGGGGAACCAAGCGCCCTTATATCGGCAAGGACGCCGCCCCGGTCTGCGAGCCCAAGCGCCCCGACCTGACCGCCAATCCGGACTACCCGTCGGGCCACTCGGCCTTCGGCGGCCACGTCGCCATGATCCTGGCCGAGGTCGTCCCTTCCCGCGCCGACGCCCTCTACACGCGCGGTCGCGACTACGCCGACAGCCGCTGGATCTGCGGCAGCCACACGCTCAGCGCCGCCGAGGCCGGCTTGCGGTCGGGCGAGGTGATCTACGCCGCCCAGCACCGCTCCGAGACCTTCCTGCGCGACATCGCCATGGCCCGAGCGGAGGTCGCGGCGGTGATGGCGGCGCAGGCGGGGAAGTAGGGCGCTCAAAAAACCGTGTCATCC
>CAKZJK010000300.1 GCA_936942565.1 uncultured Caulobacter sp.
GGCCACGCCAAGGCCCATCAGCGCGGCGACGGCGTCGCCGGTCGGGGCGGGCTTGGCGGGGGCGGAGGGCGCGGACGAGATCGGCGCGCTCATCAGCACCGGGCCGTCGGTGATCGGCTTGTCCTTCAGCTCTGTGACGATGCGCAGGGCGAGCTTGGGCCCCACGCCGTTGGCGCGGCCGACGGCGGCCTTGTCCTCGCGGGCGACGGCGGAGGCGAGCTCGGCCGGCGACAGCACATCCAGCACCGCCATGGCGGCCTTGGGCCCCACGCCCTGGATCGCTTGCAGCAGGACGAAGGCGCGACGGTCCTCGCGGGTCAGGAAGCCATAGAGGCGCAGGCCGGCGCTCTCGCTCCACTGGCTCTCGATATGCAGCAGCGTCTCCTCGCCCAAGGCCGGGAGGCGCTGGAGCGTGCGGTGACCGCAGCGGACGACATAGCCGACGCCCATGACGTCGATCAGGGCCTCTTCCTCGCCGACCTCGGCGACGGCCCCGCGCAGGCGACCAATCATGCGACCCTCCGGTGAGCGGCGCGCAGGTTGGCGTGGGTGATGGCGACGGCGAGCGCGTCGGCGCAGTCGGCCGTCGTCTTGCCGGCCGTCGGCAGCAGGCGCGCGATCATGAAGCCGATCTGGGCCTTGTCGGCCGCGCCGGTCCCGACCACAGCCTTCTTGACCAGGCGCGTGGAATACTCCGCCACCGGCAGCCCGGCGCGGGCCGGCGCGATCAGGGCCGCGGCGCGGGCATGCCCCAGCTTCAGCGTCGACTGGGCGTTGGTGTTGAGGAACACCTCCTCGACCGCCGCCTCATCGGGGCGATGCTCGTCGATCACCGCGCAAATGCCTTCGAACAGGTGCAGCAAACGCTGGGCGAAGTCGGCCTTCTCGTCGGGGACGATGACGCCGTGGGCGACGTGGCTCATGCGCGCGCCGTCGATCGTCAGTACGCCCCAGCCGGTGCGGCGCAGGCCTGGATCGAGGCCCAGAATTCGGATCGGGGAGCGATTCGCGTTCATCATGTGTTCTCGCACTTTCCTCGCTTCCGCCCCCGAGGAAAAGCCCCGTCTTCCCTAACGAGTCGTAAACGCCACGCGCGCTCGCGCTGGCGAGCCACCGCGGGAATTTGATCCAAACCCTGGCGAGCTCGAAGGCGCTCCCTATCTAGCGGTCAGTCGTTAGGGAGACGCCGATGATCACGTCGGACGAAGGAATCCTGGCCGAGTACATGGTCGGGTACTGGTCGATGAAGCACGAAAAGATCGACCGCCCCACCAAGCTGCTGGAGACCCTCTACATCGCCGAGCGGTACCGCGCCGGCGAAAACCTCCAAGAGGCGCGCTCGGCCTACGACCACGCGATCTGGAACGGCGTGCCGGTCTCGGAGATGGACCGGCGCCTGGCCGATCTCGACCAGTTCATGCGGGACCTCGTCCGCGAACGCGCGGCTCAGTGGGGCCTGCCGCACTAGGTGGCTTGTCTCGCACCCTCGATCGCGCTCCAGTCCGCCATCGAGGGAGAAGCGCGATGAACATGCGAACCGGTGGCTGCCGCTGCGGTGAAATCCGCTATGAACTGAACGCCGCGCCGATGTTCCACATCGCCTGCCACTGCCGCGACTGCCAGTACGTGGCGGGCGGGTCGCCAAACCTGACCATGGTGTTTCCCGCCGACTCTCTGACGGTCACCCAGGGCGAGCCACGCGTTTACAAGGCGAGCGAGACCAGCGGCGGCAGCCATTTCTGCGGAACGTGCGGCGTCCACGTCTTCTCGCGCCCCGACAAGAACCGCGACATGGTGGCAGTCAAGATCGGGGGGCTGGACGACGCTTCCGACTTCAAGGTCCAGGCCGATATGTGGATGGCCAGCGCGCCGCCTTGGCATCGGCCGCACGACGGCGCGATGCAATTCGCGCAAAACCCGCCGGCTTAGGCCGCCTCGAGCGCCTTCGCGCCGAATAGGCCGCCGACGATCAGTCGCTTGACCGCCTCGACGTCCAGGCCCACGCAAACCTCCGCGTTCGGCGCGCCGTCGATCCGCTCGACCCGGCCCAGGCGCACGCCATCAACCGCCACGCGCAAGCGCGCCGGCTCGAAGGTGAAGAGCTCGGGCGCGATCAGGCTGGCGGCCGCCACCGCGTCGTGAGGGCGACATCCCTCGCCGCCCCAGACGCTTTGGTGGAAGGCGATATAGCTTCCGGCCGCCTTGGTCAGGCGCGCCGACAGGGGCGAGCCGCAGCAGTCGGCGCCGCGCGCCAGATCGCCGGCCGTCACCTCGACCAGGCGGCTGACGTCCAGCGGCACCAGGCGCGGCGTCACGCCGGCCTCCAGCGTGCGCTGCAGGGCTTCGGGATCGCTCCAGCTGTTGAAGTCGGCGCCGCCGGCGGCTTTCCCCTCGACGGCGAAGGCGCCGGCCGTGATCGTCGGACGCCAGTCGCGGAAGGCGGCCGGATCCTCCAGCAGGCTCTTGGCGAGATTGGTCAGCGGGCCCAGGAACAGGCCGGTGATCCTCCGGCGCGCCGCGAAGGCCAGGAAGTTGGCCGAATGGCCGCGCTCCAGTTCGGGCAGCTTCCAGCGCTGGGAGAAGCCCGCGCCGTTCAGCCCATCGACGCCGTGGGCGGGACGCATCCGCTCGACCCGACGCTTGGCCAGGCCCGAGCCGGCGCCGATATAGACCTCGGACCCGCAGCCGGCCAGGCGCAGCACGCCCCGCGCGTTGGCGGCGGCCTGATCCACATAGGTGTTGCCGAACACGGCCGAGACCGACACCACCTCGACCGCCTGGCGGGCTCGCGCCAGCAGGGCCAGCGCCAGCGCGTCGTCCACGCCGCAATCGGTGTCGATGTGAACCTTCAGGACCATCCCCCTACTCTAGCCGGGCCAGATCACCGGGAGAAGACGACGCGGCGGCTCAATCCTTGCGCGGAAGGATGTCGAACTCGATGACGCGAGGATCGGAGCTCAGCCGATCGGCCACCTCGCGCAATCGCAACGCGCCCTTGCCGGAGAACGGCCCGGCCAATTCGAACACCGCGCCGCCGTCGCGGAGGCGATGGTTCAGCCTATGACCCTTCAAATCGTACTCGCCCAGGAGGCGGCGCAACGCCTCCTCGTCCAGCGGCGTCTCGCGGCGCGAGCGGACGGCGATCTCGGTGTAGTTCTTCTGCGGCAAGGTGCGGTCTAGCCAACGGGCGGCGCTAAGGGTCGCAACCGCCAGCACCGTCCCGGGGATCGCGAGGTCGTAAAGGCCAACGCCGAACAAGGTCCCGATCGCCGAAGTTATCCACAGGGAGGCGGCCGTCGTCAGGCCGTGCACCGAGACGCCCTGCTGGAAGATCACCCCGCCGCACAGGAAGCCGACCCCGGTCAGCACGCCGTGGGCCATCCGGACGGGATCGATGCGCAACACGTCGGAGGAGGTGTCGCTCATCCACCGCACCTGATGCACGGCCGCCAGCATCAGCAGCGCCGAGGCCAGGCTGACCAGCATATGGGTGCGCAGGCCCGCCGGCCGGGCGCGGTACTCGCGCTCGAACCCGATCACCGCGCCGGCGATCAGCGCGCCAAGGATGGGCAGGAAGTCAGAAAGGGACAGCCAAGCCATGCCGACTGTAACGGGCGGGAGGCGGCGAAGCTCCCAAAACGGGCTGTCATCCTGGGCGAAGACCCGGGACCGCCGGAAACGCAGCGTTCACTGCCGTCCCGGCTCGGCGCGCTTCGCGCTGGGCCGGGATGACAGTTTTTGCGATCAGCCCAGCTTAGCCAGGTCTTCCTCGCTGATGTCCTCGTTCGAGTAGACGGACTGGACGTCGTCGTCCTCGTCCAGCATGTCGAGCAGCTTCATCAGCGTGGCGACGCTGTCGCCGGTGACCGGCACCTGCATCTTCGGGCGCCAGGCGATCTTGGTGTTCGACGCAGCGCCGAACTTGGCTTCCAGGGCGGCGGCCACCTCGTTCAGGTCCTCGAAGGCGGTGTAGATGGTGTGCCCCTCGCCTTCCTCGTCCATGTCCGAGGTGACGTCGTCGGCGCCGGCCTCGATGGCGGCTTCCATCATGTCGTCTTCCGAGGCGGTCTTGGCCGGATAGCTGATCTGGCCGACGCGGTCGAAGTTGAAGGTCACCGAGCCGGTGGCCCCCATGTTGCCGCCCATCTTGGTGAAGTAGGAGCGGACATTGGCGGCGGCGCGGTTCTTGTTGTCGGTCATCACCTCGACGATGATCCCGACGCCACCGGCGGCCACGCCCTCGTAGCGGATTTCCGTGTAGTCGGCCGCGTCGCCCATCTGCGACTTCTTGATCGCGCGGTCGATGACGTCCTTGGGCAGGCTCTCGGCCTTGGCGTTGTTCACGGCCAGGCGCAGGCGCGGGTTCATGGCGGGGTCCGGCAAGCCCGCCTTGGCCGCGACCGTGATTTCCCGCGACAGCTTGGAGAACAGCTTGGACCGCGCGGCGTCGGCGCGACCCTTGCGGTGCATGATGTTCTTGAACTTCGAGTGGCCGGCCATTGAAGAGGCTCTGCTTCTGATAAGATTGGAGGCGGGGCTTTTAGCCCCTGAGGCGGGGTTTTGTCACCCCGCCCGCCTAAAAGCCGGCCCGAAAGAGCTAGGCGACTTCCAGATCGACCTGGACGTTGCCGCGCGTGGCCTTCGAATAGGGGCAGACCTCGTGGGCGGCGTGGAGCAGCTTCTCGGCGGTCTCGCGGTCCAGCTCGGGGGCGTTCAATTTCAGACGCACGCCGACGTGGAAGCTGGTCTCGTCCTTGATCAGGTCGACCTCGGCGTCCAGGCTGTGCTCGCCCAGCTTGACGCCCTGGCTGCGGGCCACGAGGCCCAGCGCGCCCAGGAAGCAGGCGCTGTAGCCGGCGGCGAACAGCTGCTCGGGATTGGTGCCGTTCCCGTCGCCGCCCATCGACTTCGGATAGGCCAGCTTGACGTCTAGATGGCCATCGTCGGACTTGGCCGTACCGTTGCGGCCGCCGATGGCGTGGGCGTGGGCGGTGTAGATGGCGTCGGTCATGGAGGTCTCCTTTGCGAAGTCCGCATTTGAGGCGCGGATCATGACAACCGCAAACGGAGACCGTTGGATCCGCCAGGGAAGGAGGACAGGCGCCCGAGATCAGACGTCCGGGATCGTCTGCTTCAACCGCCCGCCCACCCGGATCGGCTCCACCCGCGTGGCCAGGCCAGTGCGGTCGTCGGTCTCGACGAAGACGCCGCAAACCGTGGCTGGGCCGCTGGCGGGCTGGTAGCGGCCGCCGCTGATCTTGGTGGTGAAACGCCGCAGGGGCTCTTCCTTTTGGTTGCCGATCACGCTGTCGTAGTCGGCGCAGGCGCCCGCGTCGGTCTGATAGGCCGTGCCGCCCGGCAGCACCTGGCAGTCGGCGGTCGGAACGTGGGTGTGGGTGCCCACCACCAGCGAGGCGCGGCCGTCGCAATAGTGGCCCATGGCCATCTTCTCCGAGGTCGCCTCGCAGTGCATGTCGACCACCACCGCGTCGGCCACCTGGGCCAGCGGCGCCTTGTCCAGCTCGCGGTCGACGGCCGCGAACGGGTCGTCCATGGCGTCCATGTGAACACGGCCCAGCAGGTTCACGACGAAGATCGTCTTGCCCGAGTCGGTCTGGAACAGGTGGCTGCCCCGCCCCGGCGCGTCCGACAGGATCGGATAGTTGGCCGGACGGATCAGGCGAGGCTCGCGCACGATGTAGGTCAGGGCCTCGCGCTGATCCCAGCTGTGGTTGCCCAGGGTCAGGCAGTCGGCGCCGGCCTCGAACAGCTCGCGCGCGGTGTTCTCGGTGATCCCGAACCCCGCGGCCGCGTTCTCGGCGTTGATGATCACGAACTCCAGGCCGAGCCGGCGGCGAAGGTCGGGCAGATGGTCGGCCAGGCCGTCCCGGCCCGACTTGCCGACGACATCGCCGAAAAAGGCGAAACGCATCGAGAGTCCCAAGAAACTGTATGGATCGAGCCCCGCGGGGGCTCAGGCTTTGACCGCGATATACTCTTTTTCGGTGAGAATGGCGTCCAACCTTTGATCGTGAGGCTCGCGCGGCAGATTCTCCGTCCGCTGACCACTGTAGGCGACGCCCAGCACGAAGACCGGCTTGCGCGCCCGCAGGGCTTCCAGCGCCCGGTCGTAATAGCCCCCGCCCTGTCCCAGGCGTACGCCGTCGCGCTGGAACGCCAGCAGCGGCGTGATCACCAGATCGGGCTCCAAGACACGACTCTTGGCGCTGGGCGCGCGCAGGCCGATCTTGTCGTGGACGAGAGGCTCGCCCGGCGTCCAGGCGCGGAACACCATGCGGTGCGCGTCGGCGTCGACCACCGCGGGCAGGGCCAGTGTCCAGCCCGCCTCGCGCATCCAGTCACCCAGCAGCAGCGGCGACAGCTCCGAGCCCAGGCCGTGATACAGCGCCGCGACCTTGCCGGCCGGTTCGGGAAAGAGGGTCGTCAGCGGCTCGCGCCCGACCTCGGCGATCATCCAGTCGGCCTGGGGATGCTCGCGCGCCAACTGCTTGCGCTGGTTGCGCAGGAAGACGCGCAGGGCCGCCTTGGCCGCGACGGGATCGGCGATGGTCATGGATCGCTTATAGGGAAAGGTGGCGGCGCCGCGAAGAACCGTGAAGACGTTTCAATCCACTCGAACCTGTCAGTAACAGGTGGGCCCCGTGTTCCCGCGGCCACGGCCACGGGAGGGAACAGGTCCCGATAGAGAGATTAAGGTCCCTGGGATAAGAAATCTTCGACGAGAGCCACAGCAAGACCCGCCGTGGACATAGATAGGGGGTCGGAGGCGGAAACGCCAGCGGCGCGATGACGCGACAAGGCGGTATGCAACCTTCACACCCCGGGCTAGTCTATTCGGGAGGAGACTTTACCATGGCCGTCGTCAGCAAGCGCACCGTCAGCCTGCCCGCCGAACAATCCCGCTACATCGATGATCTTGTCGCGGCCGGGACCTACGCCTCCGCCAGCGAGGTGGTCCGGGCGGGGGTCCGCGCATTGCAGGAACGCGACGCGGCCGTCGAACGCTGGCTGCGCGAGGACGTGGCCCCGGTTTACGACGCCATGCTGGACGATCCGAACCGCGCGATCGACGCGGCGGAGGTATTCGCTTCGATCCGTGCGCATCACGCCGAGCGGCTGAAGAGCAAGCCATGATGCGAAAGATCGTTTTCTCGCCGGAAGCGCGCGACGATCTTTTCGAGCTATATCGATATATCTCTGAACGGGGCGCCCCAAACGCCGCCATGGCCTATGTCACGCGCCTAGAGGCGCGTTGCGCGAACCTCGCGGATTTTCCGGAACAAGGATCGCGGCGCGACGACATTCGTCCTGGCCTAAGGCTCGTCGGATTCGAGCGTCGGACTGAAATCGCCTTCCACGTCACGTCAAGCGCCGTGGTCATCGACAGAATCTTCCACGGCGGACGCGCCGTCGATTTCGATGACTGATCAGTCCGCCGCGAGCTTCTCGATCTTCTCGGCGGCGGCGTCGAGGGCGCGGATGGCGGCGATCTCGGCCTTGGTGCCTTCCTGCTGCATGCGGGAGATCTCGGCCTGGGCATGGGCCAGGCGCAGCTTCATGTCCGAAAGCTCGTCGGCCAGCAGCAGGGCGCCCATCAGGAAGAGCCGCGTCTCGCCCAGCTGGCCGACGTCAGAGCTAACCTGGCGGACCTGACGGTCGAACAGGCGGGCCAGTTCCGTCAGGTGCGGCTCCTGGCCGTCCTCGCAGCCGACAATGTAGGGCCGGCCGTTCACCTGGATCGTCACCTGGGCCATGCGTCAGGCCTCCTCGGAATCTTCGAACAGGTCGTCATCGTCGTTCGGCGAATGCAGGTCGTTGGCGACGCCGTCCTCGCCGAGCGCGGCGCGGATCTCGGCGATGGCGCGGCCAAGCGCCACCGAGGCCTGCTCGCCGGCCTCTTCCAGCGCCTTCTCGCGCTCGCGGGCGGCTTCAAGATCGGCGACCAGCTGGGCCTTCTCGTCTTCCTCGAACAGTCCAGGCGCGGCGGCGCTCGCGCCCGTGGCGGCGCCAGCGGCGGCCAGAGCGCGCTTGGTCTCGGCGGACTTGGCCGCCAGGCGTTGCTCAAGCTGGCTCACCGCGCGCTCCAGACGGCGCACGGCAAGGTCGAGGGCCGTACCGTCGGCCGGGATCATCGGCGGATTTCCATCATGCAACGCAACATACAGATCGATGCCCTCTAAGCCAGCCGCGCGGGGCGACAATTGGGCGATGCAGAGCCCATAGCAGCATTCGCCGCCTTTTGTCCGCGCTCCATGCGGGCGAAAGCTTGTTTCGTTGGGGACGGGCCAAGCTCCGGGCAGGGTCCGATTTGGAGCCTCGGCTTCCAAAACGCGGCCTCCCGGACTTGACTTCGCGCCCCCAGGCCGCAAAACGCGCAGCGAAAATAGGGAACGCCGATCGATCCCGTTCGGCGGCCAAAATCGGAGAATGACCCATGGCTGTTCGCGTCGCCATCAACGGCTTCGGCCGCATCGGACGTCTGGTCCTGCGCTCCATCGCCGAGCATGGCCGTCGCGACATCGAGGTCGTGGCCATCAACGACCTGGGTCCGGTCGAAACCAACGCCCACCTGCTGCGCTACGACAGCGTCCACGGCCGCTTCCCGGGCGTCGTCACCTCGGGCGAGGACTGGATCGACGTCGGCCAGGGCAAGATCAAGGTCACGGCCATCCGTAACCCCGAAGAGCTGCCGCACAAGGACCTGGGCGTCGACATCGCCTTCGAGTGCACCGGCATCTTCACCGCCAAGGACAAGGCCAGCGCCCACCTGAAGGCCGGCGCCAAGCGCGTTCTGGTCTCGGCTCCCGCCGACGGCGCCGACAAGACCATCGTCTACAAGGTCAACCACGAGACCCTGACCGCCGACGACATCGTCGTCTCGAACGGCTCGTGCACCACCAACGCCCTGGCCCCGGTCGCCAAGGTACTGCACGACCTGTTCGGCATCGAGCGTGGCTACATGACCACGATCCACAGCTACACCGGCGACCAGCCGACGCTGGACACCATGCACAAGGACCTCTACCGCGCCCGCGCCGCGGCCCTGAGCATGATCCCGACCTCGACCGGCGCCGCCAAGGCCCTGGGCCTGGTGCTTCCGGAACTGAAGGGCAAGCTGGATGGCAGCTCGATCCGCGTCCCGACCCCGAACGTCTCGGTCATCGACCTGAAGGTCGTCGCCGGCCGCGAGACCTCGATCGACGAGATCAACAAGGCCCTGCAAGCCGCCGCCGACGGCCCGATGAAGGGCGTGCTGGCCACGACGACCGAGCCCCTGGTCTCGTCGGACCTGAACCACATCGCCGCCAGCTCGACCGCCGCCCTGCCCCAGACGCAAGTCATCGAAGGCAAGCTGGCCCGCGTGCTGTCGTGGTACGACAACGAGTGGGGCTTCGCGACGCGCATGAGCGACACCGCTCTCGAGATGGCGAAATTCCTCTAAGGCAATTCGGACATAACGATCGGAGCCCCGGATGCCTTGGTTCAAATGCTTCATTGAAGGCGAGAACTTTCCGGGCGCTCTGATCGGCAAAAGCCAACCCGTCGGCTTTTATACAACGCGTTGCGTGGAGGCCTCGTCTGCGGACGAGGCAGAACTCATTGCGCTCGACACCCTGCGGCGTGAACCAGCTTTCGATATTCCAGTCGATCAACGGCCGAAGGACGCTCGGGTCTATTTTACCGAGATCGTTGAGACCCACGGACCTGACGGCGCCAATGCGGGCGCAACTTGGTTTGTGATGGACGCCTAACGGTCATTCGAAGAATTTCAAAGGATCTACCCATGACCTTCCGCACCCTCGACACCGCCGATCTCGCCGGCAAGCGCGCCCTGGTCCGCGTGGACTTCAACGTGCCCGTCGACGGCGGCAAGATCACGGACGACACCCGCCTGCGCTCGGCCCTGCCGACCATCGCCTACCTCTCCAAGCAGGGCGCCAAGGTGGTGCTGCTGGCCCACTTCGACCGCCCCAAGGGCAAGGTCGTGCCGGAAATGAGCCTGGCCTTCGTCGCCGAGCCGCTGAGCAAGCTGCTGCAACAGCCGGTCGCCTTCGCCAGCGACTGCGTCGGCCCGGCCGCCGCCCAGGTGGTGAACGGCCTTGAGAACGGCGGCGTCGCGCTGCTGGAGAACGTCCGCTTCCACGCCGGCGAAGAGAAGAACGATCCGGAGTTCGCCAAGGCCCTGGCCGCCAACGGCGACATCTATGTCAACGACGCCTTCAGCGCCGCCCACCGCGCCCACGCCTCGACCGAAGGCCTGGCCAAGCTGCTGCCCGCATATCCGGGTCTTGCCATGCAGCGCGAGCTGGAAGCCCTGGACGCCGCGCTGGGCAAGCCCAAGAAGCCGGTGATCGGCATCGTCGGCGGCTCCAAGGTCTCGACCAAGCTCGACCTGCTGCGCAACCTGGTGACCAAGCTCGACTACCTGGCCATCGGCGGCGGCATGGCCAACACCTTCCTCTACGCGGCCAAGATCGATGTCGGCGCCTCGCTGTGCGAGACCGACATGGCCGAGACCGCCCGCCAGATCATCGACTTGGCCGGCAGCGCCGGCTGCAAGATCCTGCTGCCGACCGACGTCGTTGTCGCCCAGGAGGTCAAGCCCGGTGTCGCCTCCAACGTCCGCAACGTCTACGACGTCCAGCCCGACGACCGCATCCTCGACGCCGGTCCCGAGACCGTCGCCACGCTCAACGCCACGATCGACCAGTGCGAGACCCTGATCTGGAACGGCCCTTTGGGCGTTTTCGAGGTCCCGCCGTTCGACAAGGCGACCGTTTCGACGGCAAAGCATGTCTCGGAACGAGCCAAATCGGGTAAACTCGTGGCCGTGGCCGGCGGCGGTGATACGGTGGCGGCCCTGAACCACGCCAGTGTCGCGGCGGACATGACGTTCGTCTCGACCGCCGGCGGCGCGTTCCTGGAATGGATGGAGGGCAAGACCCTCCCGGGCGTCGCGGCGCTCGAGGCCTAAGTGACCACTTCGCTGGCGCGGATCGTGCGGATCCGCGTTCAGCCTGTGCCAGACTGAACCAAGACGCGCGTCGGGCGAAAGTGTGTGCGGTTTTTCACCGCCCCGGCGCGCTCTAGACTGAATACCCGGGCAGAGAACGCACAAGCGTCACGGCCCCAACAACAAGAAACGAACCCACCCACTTCACGCTTGCAGGAGAGATTTACGTGGCTCGCATCACGTTGCGACAGTTGCTGGACCATGCCGCCGAGCATGAGTACGCGCTTCCGGCCTTCAACATCAACAACATGGAACAGGGCCTGGCGATCATGGAGGCGGCCGACGCCGTCAATTCGCCGGTCATCATCCAGGCTTCGCGCGGGGCGCGGAATTACGCCAGCGACATCGTCCTGGCCCGCCTGATCGACGGGCTCGTCGAGCTCTATCCGAACATCCCGGTCTGCATGCACCAGGACCACGGCAACGGTCCGGCGACCTGCGCCACGGCGATCCAGTACGGCTTCACCTCGGTGATGATGGACGGCTCGCTGATGGAGGACGCCAAGACCCCGGCGACCTACGAGTACAACGTCGACGTCACCCGTCGCGTGGTCCAGATGGCACATTCCTGCGGCGTCTCGGTCGAGGGCGAACTGGGCGTGCTGGGCTCGCTTGAAACCGGCATGGGCGAGGCCGAGGACGGCCACGGCTTCGAGGGCAAGCTCAGCCATGACGAGCTGCTGACCGATCCGGACCAGGCGGTCGAGTTCGTCCACGCCACAGGCGTCGACGCCCTGGCCATCGCCATGGGCACCAGCCACGGCGCCTACAAGTTCACGCGCAAGCCGGACGGCGACGTCCTGGCCATGAACGTGATCGAGGAGATCCACCGCCGGCTGCCCAACACGCATCTCGTGATGCACGGCTCGTCCTCGGTGCCGCAATCGCTGCAGGACATGTTCAACCAGTTCGGCGGCGAGATGCCGCAGACCTGGGGCGTGCCGGTCGAGGAGATCGTGCGCGGCATCCGTCACGGCGTCCGCAAGGTGAACATCGACACCGACTGCCGGCTGGCCATGACCGCGATCTTCCGCAAGGTCGGCTCGTCGGCGAAGAATGAGTTCGATCCGCGCAAATTCCTCAAGCCGGCGATGGACTCGATGCGTGATCTCTGCCGCGAGCGCTTCGAGCAGTTCGGCGCCGCGGGCAATGCATCCAGGATCAAGGTCATTCCGCTCGCCGAAATGGCCAAGCGCTACCGCTCCGGTGCGCTCGACCCACGAGTTGGGGGAATGACTGAAGCTGCCTGACGTCCACGGCCATAACGAACATTCAGGAGGAACACATGAACGACCCATCGATTACGGTACGCGGCAAGGATCGCTACAAGTCCGGCGTGATGGAATACAAGAAGATGGGCTATTGGGAGCCGTCCTACCAGCCCAAGGACACCGACGTCATCGCGCTGTTTCGCGTCACGCCGCAGGACGGCGTCGATCCGACCGAAGCCTGTGCCGCGGTCGCCGGAGAATCCTCCACCGCGACCTGGACCGTGGTCTGGACCGATCGTCTCACAGCCGCCGAGAAGTATCGCGCCAAGTGCTACCGCGTCGAGCCGGTGCCGGGCTCGCCCGGCAGCTACTTCGCCTACATCGCCTATGATCTCGATTTGTTCGAGCCGGGCTCGATCTCCAACCTGACGGCCTCGATCATCGGCAACGTGTTCGGCTTCAAGCCGCTGAAGGCGCTGCGGCTGGAAGACATGCGGCTGCCGGTCGCCTACGTCAAGACGTTCCAGGGCCCGGCGACGGGCATCGTCGTCGAGCGCGAGCGTCTCGACAAGTTCGGCCGGCCGCTGCTGGGCGCGACCGTGAAGCCGAAGCTCGGTTTGTCCGGGCGCAACTATGGCCGCGTCGTCTACGAGGCGCTCAAGGGCGGCCTCGACTTCACCAAGGACGACGAGAACATCAACTCGCAGCCGTTCATGCATTGGCGCGAGCGCTTCCTGTACTGCATGGAGGCGGTCAACAAGGCGCAGGCGGCGAGCGGCGAGATCAAGGGCACCTATCTCAACGTCACCGCGGCGACGATGGAG
>CAKZJK010000301.1 GCA_936942565.1 uncultured Caulobacter sp.
CCGTTCCGGCACCTGGACCACGATCGAGGGGTCGAACGGCGAGGATGGGCCAAGAGGCAAGCCCTCTTCGCCCGGCACCGGCGGCGGTGGCGGCGGCGCGTCCGAGCGCTCCTGCCGGCCCACCGCGACGATCAGCAGCGCACTGACCACGACGGCATAGACCAGCCAGTCGGGAAGTTTTGGGAAATGCATGGACGCCCCGCGCCCGCTCAGCCCGCCACGGCGGCGGCGAGGATCAGGGCCGTGGAAAGTTTGGCGCCGACAAGCAGAGCGGCGGCCGAAAGCTCACCGTCCTGGATGCGCTCGGGCAGGCCCTTCAAGACCATATCCGTGCAGCGGAAGACCAGGAGCTGGACCGCCGTCGTCGCGGCGCCCCAGATGACGATCTCGACCACGGAGGTAGCGGCGCTTAGCGAGACGGCCAGCGGAATGGCCAGACCCACCATCACCCCGCCCAGCGACAGGGCGGCCGCCGAGTTGCCCTCGCGGATCAGGGTGATCTCCTTGTGCGGCGTCATCAGCGCATACAGCGTCGCGCCCAGGATCAGCATGATCAGCGTCACGCCCGCGTGCAGCAGGGTAACTGGAAAGCCCGTGGCGAAGGCCTGGACCTCGGGTGACTGAAGCTGGGACGGCATGGACGCGAACTACCCCCGGGAAGGTTCTCGGTCCTCTGACTAACACGGCAGGCGGAGGCTTGCGTAGGGGGCGCGTGCGTCGGCTGATTACTTGTAGAAGCCGTCGCGGAGATTGAGGCCGTGCTCGACGAAAATCTTTAGGGCGCAGAGCATGCCGGTCCAGCCCTCGCAATTGCCGAACGCGGCCTTCTCGCCCGCCGGGGTGTCACTCCAGCCGGCTTCGTGAATCTTCACGAGGGTGCGACCGTCTCCGGTGTCGGCGAAGGTCATGGTGACGGTGGTCTTGTAGGTCGCGCCCGGCTCCGAGCCCCCCCAACGAAGAACGATCTTCTCGTTCCGCACGACCTCGACCACCTCGACCGGGAAAGCGCCGGGGAAATCGTGGAAGTCCCACGTCACGGTCGCTCCGGTCTCGAGCCGGCCCTTGGCGCCGCCCGTCGTGAAGTAGCCCGAGAGCTTCTTGGGATCGACGATGGCCTCGAAGACCTCGGACACGGGCTTGGCGATCCGGCCGCCGACGGTGAATTCGTGAGCCATGGAGCCTCTCCATCCTTGATGGGCGCGACAATGTGTTATATTCTTATAACATGTCAAGCGAGGACGAAGCCGACCTGATCTTCAAGGCTCTAGGCCACCGCGCGCGGCGGCATATCCTGGACCTGCTGAAAGCCGAGCCGCTGACGACCGGCATGCTGTGCGCGCGCTTCCCGGAGCTCGACCGGTGTACGGTGATGCAGCATCTTGGCGTTCTCGAGGACGCCGGCCTCGTTGTCGCCGAACGACGCGGGCGCGAGCGGTGGAACCATCTGGACGCCTTGCCCATCCACGCCATCCACGAGCGCTGGATCGGCCCCTACGCGGCCTATGCGGCAAGCATGCTGAGCCGGCTGAAAAAGGGGGTGGAGGAGATCGAGGAGGCTTAGGCCGCCTCGTCGTCATCCTCGCTCAGAACACCGGCCATCGCCGCCAGCGACAGTTTACGCAGGGCCGACGCGCGAACCTTCTCACTCTCGCTCTTCAGCTGGCCACAGGCCGCGAGAATGTCGCGGCCGCGCGGCGTGCGGATCGGCGAGGAATAACCGGCCTTGTTGAGGATCGCGGCGAAGGCCTCGATCGTCGCCCAGTCCGAGCATTGGTAGTCGCTGCCTGGCCAGGGATTGAACGGGATCAGGTTGATCTTGGCCGGAATGCCCTTGATCAGGTTCACCAGCGCGCGGGCTTCGGCCGGGCTGTCGTTGACGCCCTTCAGCATCACGTACTCGAACGTCACGCGGCGGGCGTTCGACAGGCCCGGATAGGCGCGGATGCCGGCCATCAGCTCGGCGATCGGGTACTTCTTGTTCAGCGGCACCAGCACGTCGCGCAGGGCGTCGTTGGTGGCGTGAAGGCTGATCGCCAGCATGGCCTGGGTGGTGTTTCCCAGCTTCTCCAGCATCGGCACGACGCCCGAGGTCGAGACCGTGATCCGGCGACGCGAGATGCCGATGCCCTCGTTGTCGCTGATGATCTCGATCGCATCGGCGACCTGACCCAAATTGTAGAGCGGCTCGCCCATGCCCATGAACACGATGTTCGAGAGCTGGCGGTCCTCTTTGTCGGACGGCCATTCGCCCAGGTCGTCCTTGGCCACCTGGACCTGGGCGACGATTTCGGCCGTCGTCAGATTGCGGACAAGGGGCTGGGTGCCGGTATGGCAGAAGCTGCAGTTCAGCGTGCAGCCGACTTGGCTGGAGACGCACAGAGCGCCGGCCCGGCCCACGCCTGGAATGAAGACGCTCTCGACCTCGATGCCTGGCGCCATGCGGATCAGCCACTTGCGCGTGCCGTCCTGGCTGACCTGGCGCTCGACGATCTCCGGGCGGGCGATCGTGAAGGCCTCGGCGAGACGCGCCCGGGTCTCCTTGGCGACATCGCTCATATTGGCGAAGTCGGTCACGCCGCGATGGTGCATCCAGCGGAAGATCTGGGTCGCCCGCATCTTGGCCTTGCCATGCTCGACCACGCCGCTCTCGACCAGGGCGGCGACCAGCTGCGGGCGCGTGAGCCCCGACAGGTTGACCAGCGGCTTGGTGACGGCGGTTGCGGGCGCGGCGTCGGACGAGACGCGCGACAGGTCGAGGGTGACGCTCAAGGGGGTGTCCGGATCTTCGGGGGTCGAGGCGGACATATAGCAGCTCCGAGCCGCTTTTCCAAAAGGCCCCGTCGTCGCGGGCCCTCAGACCTTGCGGAAACGCCCGCCCTGATTGGCCATCAGCGCCAGGGCCCAGTCGTCGGGCAGGACCTTGGCCACGGCGGCGATCGCCTTGTTGGGCGAACCCGGCACGCAGATCGGGCGATTGGCCTCGGCGGCCTCGTAGCCCGCCGCCGCGACTTCGTCGGCGCCCAGCCACATCCACTCCGGCACGCCCTGGCTGACTTGGGCGCGGGTGCCGTTGACATCGTGGAATTCCGAATAGGTGAAGCCGGGGCAAAGGGCGCTGACATGCACGCCGGTCGACAGGTTCTCCAGATGCAGGCTCTGGGAGAACTTCACAAGGAAACCCTTGGTCGCCGCGTACAGCGTGTGGCCGGCCGCGCCGGGAACTAGGCCGGCCAGCGAGGCGACATTGGTGACGCGGCCAAAGCGGCGCTCGACCATGCCCGGCAACACCTTGTGGGTCATTTCGCAGACCGAGGTCAGCATCACCTGCAGGAAGCTCGCCTGGTCCGCCCAACTCGTCGCCGCATAGGTTCCGGGCAAGCCGTAGCCGGCGTTATTGATCAGGGCGTCGACCACCCGTCCCTGCTCGGCGACCGCGGCCAGTACCGTATCGACACCCGCCGGTTCGGCGAGGTCGGCGGCGACGACATAGGCTTCACCACCGGAGCGCAGCTTGATTTCGGCCGCCAGGGCCTCGAGACGATCGGCGCGCCGCGCGGTGAGCACCACGTCATAGCCATGGCTGGCGTAGATGCGGGCGGAGGCGGCGCCGATGCCGGCGGAGGCGCCGGTGATCAGGGCGAGACGGCGAGCCATGCGGTCATCCGATCAGAGCAAAACTTCGCCGGAGAGCAGCACGGCCGATGATTTGGTTCAAGCCGCGCCGCCGCGCGCCACGAACCAGCCATTACGGAAGCCCTGATCGGCCTTGCCATAGGTGAAGGGCGAGCCGTCCGGTTGCGTGAAGGCCCCGCCAGCGGCGACCAGCACCGCGTGAGCGGCGGCGGTGTCCCACTCGGACGTTGGGCCATGCCGCGGATAGATGTCCGCCGAGCCCTCGGCGATGCGGCACATCTTGATCGAGGAATCCATCGCCGTGCGGAGATCGAAGCCGTACTCAGCAGCCAGTTCGGCGGCCTTCTCCTCGCGCATGGTGTGGCTGATCAAGCCCAAGGCCTTGCCGGTCGGCCAAGCCCGGACGCGCGTCGGCGTCTCTGGGGCGTCGGGACCCAGGCGCTTCATCGCGCCCTCGGCCGTGGTGTACCAGACCTCGCCCGTGGCGGGCGCGCACACGGCGCCGGCGACCGGCAGACCGTCCTTGATCAGGCCGATATTGACCGTGAAGTTCGGATCGCCGCGCACGAAAGCCTTGGTGCCGTCGACCGGATCGACGAGGAAGAAGCACGGGCCCACGGCGTCGGGCGTTCCGAACTCGCTGGCGTGCTCCTCGGAGATCACGGTGACTCCCGGAAACGCCTCGGCGAGGCGTTGAAGGATCAGGCGCTCGCCCGCGCGGTCAGCCTCGGTGACCGGGCTCTCGTCGGCCTTCTGGGCCACGGCCAGTTCGGTCTTCCAGAACGGCAGGATCACCGTCGCCGCCTCCTCGGTGATCCGGGCGAGGGCGCGGCCCCAGTCGGCCAAGTGCTCGGTGGTCGCGATTTCGCTCATGCCTGTCCCCGGGGGTCGTCGCCGACGAACTCGAGCCGAACGTACCGGCCGTCGATCGTCCGCTTGCCCGCCTCTTCGAAATTGACGGTGACCCGATGTCCGATCACGGACTGAACCTGTCCCAGGCCCCAGTCGGGCTGGTCGGGATGGCGCACCAGGACGCCCGGCTCTAGAAACGGATCCATAACGGCCCTCCTGTAGAGGCTTGGGCCAGTTTGCCAAAGCCTCAAATCACGGCAGAGTCCGCCGCCATGACCGATATCGTCCCCGAGACCGTCACCGCGACCCCGGCGCCCGCGCCAACGGACGTGCAAGGCCCCGACTTCGCCGCCATGCTGGCCGCGCGCCTGTGTCACGACTTCATCAGCCCGGCCAGCGCCATCGTCTCGGGCTTGGACCTGCTGGAGGATCCCGCGGCCCAGGACATGCGCGACGACGCCATGAACCTGATCGCCTCCTCGGCGCGCAAGCTGGCGGACCTGCTGCAATTCACGCGCGTGGCGTTCGGCGCCTCGGCCTCGGCCGAGAACTTCGACAGCCGGGAACTGGAAAAGCTGGCCCAGGGCGTCTTCGCCCACGTGCGCCCGACGCTGAACTGGGCGATCGAGCCGCAGGCGATGAACAAGCCGTCCGCTCGCGCCGTGCTCAACATCGCCCAGATCGCCGCCAGCGCCCTACCGGCCGGCGGCGTGGCGACGGTCAAGGGCGTCGCCGCCGACGGTCGCTTTTCGATCATCGCCGAGGCGATCGGCCCCCGCGCCCGGCTTCGCCCCGAGGTGCTGGCCGGCCTGAAAGGCGAACCGCTGGCCGAGGGCCTGGGCGGACCGTGGGTCCAAGCGGCCTATCTGAACGCCCTGGTCCGCGCGGCCGGCGGGCAGATCGCCGCCGAGGTCGGCGAGGACCGCGCCTCGGTCGCCGCCTGGGTGCCGGCCTAACCCCATCCCACAGCTCAAAAATTCGGCAAACCGCTCCTTAACCAGAAGCCCTCATTGTGGTCGTCTGGATTGGAGCACGCCGTGAAGACCTGCCTGGTGGTCGACGACAGCCGGGTGATCCGCAAGGTCGCCCGCCGAGTCCTCGAGGACATCGGCTTCGACATCGCCGAGGCTTCCGACGGCATGGAAGCCCTGGCCTGGTGTCGCGCGGCCATGCCCGACGCGGTGCTGCTCGACTGGAACATGCCGGTCATGAACGGGCTGGAGTTCCTGAAGCTGCTACGCAGGGAACGTGGCGGCGACACGCCCAAGGTCATCTTCTGCACGGTCGAGAACAGCGTCGACCGCATCCGCGAAGCGCTCGACGCGGGCGCCGACGAGTACATCATGAAGCCGTTCGACGGTGACATCATCCAGGCGAAGTTCGCCGAGGCGGGTCTGCTGTGACCCCCGAGCACATCGACCTTCTGGCCGCGCTGGGACGCGCCCGCGCCGGCGTGCGGGTCGAGGTCGACAAACCCTATCTGATCGAGAGCCGCCTGACGCCGCTGGCGCGCCGCGAGGGGTTCGAGAGCATCGAAGCCCTCGTCGACGAGCTGCGCGCGAAGCGGGAAGAGAGGCTGATCTGGGCGGTCGTGGAGTCGCTTTGCCGCACGGAGACGAACTTCTTCCGCGGCCGGGAGGCTTTCGCGGCGCTCCGGGACGGCGTCCTGCCTTCGCTCTCGCATCGCCGCGACGCGCCGCTTCGTATCTGGAGCGCCGCGTGCGCCACGGGGCAGGAGGTCTATTCCGTCGCCATGGCGGCCGCGGAGGCGACGGACCTGGCGCCGGGCGCGCGGTTCGAGTTCTTCGGCTCGGACCTTTCCGAACGCTGCCTCGAGAAGGCTCAGACCGGTCTCTACACCCAGTTCGAGGTCCAGCGCGGTTTGCCGATCCGGATGCTGGTCAAGTATTTCGAGAACCAGGACGACACCTGGACGATCTCGCCGCGCATCCGTCAGATGGTGCGATGGCGGCGGATCAATCTGCTGTCCGACCTCTCGGCGCTCGGGTCCTTCGACGTGATCCTGCTGCGTAACGTCCTACGCAACATGGTCCCGGCCCTGCGCGGCAAGGTGGTCCGCGGCCTGGCCGCGCGCCTGGCGGCCGACGGCGTTCTGGTGCTCGATCCCGGGGATGACATCTCCGAGCTGAACGACATCCTCGTCCCCGCCCCCGGCGGGGCGGGCCTTCATCTGCGCGACCCCACGATCGCAACCGCCGTCGCGGCCTAGGCCCTAGGCCTTCCTGAACTTGTCCTGCAGGCGGGCCAAGGCGACGCCGCCGGCCAGTCCGCCCACAACCTCGGCCATCCGCGCCAGAGTCCCAGCCCTGGCCGGCGGTAGCGCCGCCAAAGCGGGCGCGAGTTTTCGAAACAGGATGGGCGGCGCGTCGGGACCGACGATGGCTTCACGCAGCCCCATGACATCCACCACCGCGCGAGCAGCCGCCCGCCACGCGATGGGCGGGACCACGCCATGAGCGGCCGGCGCGCGACAGTCCGAAAAATCAGGCTCCAGACCACAGCCCGCCGCGATGGCTGTCTCGATCTCGCGCGCATAGGCCTGATCGCGGGCCAATCGATCGACATCGATCACAAGATCGGCGTGAGGCAAGGCCTTCAGCAGGGACGCCAGCCAAACGGCGAGAAAGGCTTGGAAGGACAGGCTCGCCGGACGACGCTTGAACACCCGGCGTACGGCCGCCAGACGCTGGGACAGCGGTCCCGCTCCGCCGAAGCGGCGGCCCAGGATCCGCTCGGCGGCGTCACGCCATGCCGCCATCTCCGAAAGCAAGACGTAGTGACACAGCTCGAAATAGGTGGGCCTGGGGCGTCGGCGGAGCGAGTAGAACGACAGCCATTGCTGCACGGGATCGCGCACCAGCACGATGTGGAACCCGCCAAATCGCTTCTTGAGCCATCCCGCGCGCCCCAGCGTGCGGCAACACGCCAGCACCGGCGTCTCGCCTCGACTCCGCGCCGCCTCGATCAACCCTTCGACATAGGCCTGCTGTGTCAGGTCGCTGGCTTCCGGCTCGATCCAGTAGCGGTCTAGGGCGAAGCTCGCGTCAAAGCCCCTGACGCCGCCCGCCGGATCGAGGACGACCTCGAATTCCTTCAGGTAGGGCTCGCTGCCGCCCGGATGCCGCAGACCGCTGTTGTCGGGCGTTTCGACGCTGATCGTCTCCGCGGTCAAGCGGGCCAATTGTTCGTGCCAAGGCTCGTAATAGGCACGAACTTTCGGCTCGGCGCGAAAGCGATGCCATATGTAGGTGCTGGAACATCGCCAGCCGCTATGAATGAAGACCGCGCCGCTCGACAATCACCATGTCCCTTTGCAAGAGGGATAGGATCTCGCGGCTGCTTTTCACGCGTATCTCTGGCCGACACATCTAGATTTCGCACCGGAAATACTTCGAACGTGGCAGAAAGAAAAAGGCCCGCCGTTTCCGGCGGGCCTCTGACTTCGGCGTTTGGCGAACGTCAGTTGTTCTTGACGTCCTTGGCCGTGTCGGTCACGGCCCGGCCCGCCGACGAGACGTCCTTGCCGGCGCCTTCGACCGTGTTGCAGGCCGCGACAGACAGGCTGGCGGCGAGGGCGGCCAGGATCACCAGTTTACGCATGGTCTTCTCCGCTGTTCGCCTCTCCCGGGCATCTTTGGGAAGGCTGTGAAACAATCGCTCCGAAAGAACGTCAGCGGCGAAGCTCGGTTCCGGTCGAGGTTTCAGGTTTAAATTTCAGGTGTGCTCACGGCCAACGGCGTCGGGAAGACCAAGCGCACCGTCAGGCCGCGGGGCTCTCGCGTTTCGAACGTCACCTTGCCGCGCAGCTGCCGCGCGAACGCGGTCATGAGAGTTCGACCGACGCCGCCCCCCAAGCTTTCGGCGGCGCCAGGGCCGTCGTCGCTAATCGAGAGTTCGGCCTCCTCGCCACGCACGTGGAAGCCGACCCGCAAGGTTCCCCCCGTCGGGCCAAAGGCGTGCTTCTGAGCGTTCGTGATCGCCTCCACCGCGAAGAGGGCGATGGGCGCCAGGCGATCGGGATCTATAACCAGCGGGTCGGCGTGGACCTCGGTGCGAACGAGGCTGGACGTTCCCATGTCGTTCGCCAGCAACTGAGCCGTGAGCTCCTCGAGGAACGGACGCAGGTCGACGCGCTTGAGATCGGGGCCCTGGTAAAGCGCCCGATAGATCTGGGCCAAGGCGGTGATCCGTTGGCGCGTGTCGTTCATCGCCGCCTTCGCCGCGGGATCGGCCAAGGCGCGCTGCTGCATATTCAACAGCGAGGTGATGATCTGCAGGTTGTTCTTCACGCGGTGATGGATCTCGCGCATCAGCGCGTCCTTCTCCGCCAAGCTGTCCATCAGCGAGGCGTCCCTGGCCACGATGGCGCCCGCCATGGCGTCCAGGGTGGCGGCCAGTTCGCGGATCTCGGGCGGCGCGCGCTCGGCTTGCAGGGGGCGCACCGTGAAGCGCCCCCGCGCGTAGATCGCCGCCACGCGTTGCAGATAGACGATCCAGCGAATGACCCCTCGCTCGGCCGTGAACCATACCGCGCCCAGACCGAGGGCGAACGCCAGAAGCGGCAGGAGCAGGCGCGAGATCGGGTTGATCCAAGCCCAAGACATCAGCCCCGGCGTCGGCGCCGACAGGATGACAAAGACGTCGTCATCGACCAGAGGCGCGGCCGAGAAGGTCCTGTCCCGGCGCTGCGCGTCGCGCGCGGTCCACAACGCCGCGCCACGTTCCGCGGCGATCGCGCGCCAGCCGCTCGGCGGCGCGACGAAGGCGGCTGGATTGGTCGCGGCGAAGACATGACCGTTGGAGTCCGCCAGCGCCACCTCGGCGCCGCCTGGCAAGAAGCGGTTCGCGGTCTCCACCTTAAGATCTGCGAGCGTGAGGACCGCGGCCATCGCGCCCTCGAACTGTTCGGGAGAGCCCGCGCGAACCGCCGCCAGCACCGAGGGCTCATTGGAGTAGGCCATCCCGGGGTCGGCGGCCACCACCAGGGTCGCTCCGCCCCGTAGCGACTGGAACCACCCCCGCGCGCCGCGTTGCGGATCGTAGGGCGTGGTCGCGGCCGCGCACGCCACGCGACCACGCGAGTCGAAGCGGATCAGGTTGGCGTAGCCTGGCAACCGCGCGCGAACGTCGGCCAGACGTTGGGCGCATTCCAGGCCCACCGATCGAGGACCCAGTGTCTGCAGAAGCACGCCAGCGGCCTCGATGCGCGCGCGCGCGATCGCCGCGCTGCGCCCCGCCGCCAGTTCCAGGCTCTGGCGGCGTGAGTCCGCTTCCGCCCGGAACGCGAAGATCGACTGCAGCCCGCCCAGGATAAGGACGGGCAGCAGCGCGACGCAAAGCGCGATGGCGAGACGGACGCGGATCGAGGTGACGGCCTGCGCGGCGCGGCCGGCGAGCGGACTCACCGAAGAGAGCTCAACCGCTCCGCGTCGGCCAGGATGGCGTGCATCGCATCTCCGGCGGCCGCGCCATCGCGGTCATAAGCGCCAGCCTCCAGAATGGCCTGCAAGGCTCGACGCGCCCGGCTGACGCGGCTCTTCACCGTGCCAACCGCGCATCCGCAGATGTCGGCCGCTTCCTCATAGGCGAAGCCGCCTGCGCCGACCAGGATCAGCGCTTCGCGTTGATCCTGAGGCAGCTTCTCGAGTGCTGCGCGAAACTCTTCGAACTCGAGATGTGCGCCCTGCGAGGGGTGCGTCTTGAGCGTCTTGGCGTAGTTGCCTTCGGCGTCTTCGACTTCGCGACGACGTTTGCGATAGTCGGAGCGGAACAGGTTTCGCAGAATCGTGAACAGCCACGCGGGCAGATTGGAGCCCGGTTGAAACGAATCGATGTTCGCCAGCGCCCGGAGCAGTGTTTCCTGCACCAGATCGTCGGCCCGATCGCTGTTACCACTCAAGGAAATAGCAAATGCACGGAGGCTCGGGACGGCCGCGAGGATATCGTCCCTCAAGGAATCAGTGAGAGGCATTCACTCCCTCCCGTCGTTTTGGTCGTTGGATCCCCCGCCATTCTCCACGTGGGACTGAGCTGCCGGTCCATCAAGCTTGCGGATCAAATCCGTAAACCGATCCGGAACCCCTTGGCGAACGACATCGTCGTACATCGCGCGAAGTTGATGACCGATTCTGGATTGGATCTCCGCGTTAAGTCCGCCGGGCTTACGCGGTGCCGCATTCCTGCTGGCTTGAGACTTTACATCTTTCATGACCTTTTCCACGTTTCCCCGAGAGTTAAGTCCCTGAAGCTTCAAGAATTATCCTCGCTGTCGAGGGGGTATGACCGGGAACTAATGCAACCGGCCGACAAAAGTTCCACGTGTTCGGGGAACTTTTCTTCGTTTCGAGCGTAGTTAGCCCGTCATGGAACCCGGGCCGAAGCCCAGAATACCAAATGGAGTGGGGATGAGCCGATCACAGCTAGTTGCTGAACATTTGCCGTTATTGCGCCGGTATGCGCGTGCCCTCACTGGCAGCCAGGGTTCTGGAGACGCTTACGTTGGTGCGATGCTGGAGGCTCTGATCCAGGATCCGGCGCTGTTGGACGAGCGGTATGGCGCACGGGCAGCCCTGTTCCGGCTGTTTACCCAGATCTGGAACTCGGTTGCACTCAACGATGACGCCGAGGTGGCGACGTTGCCGATGCCCCCGGAGCGGCGCCTCTCGAACATCACTCCGCTACCGCGACAGGCATTTCTGCTGTTGTCGCTCGAGGGCTTCCCGGAAGAGGAAGTGTCGTTCATTCTCGACATCGACGTCGCGGAAACCCGGCGGTTGGCGGATGCGGCCGGTCGCGAGCTCGCGGTGGAGATCGCAACCGACGTGCTGATCATCGAGGATGAGACTTTCATCGCCATGGACCTCGAAAGCCTCGTCAAGAATCTCGGGCACAACGTCATTGGCGTCGCGCGGACGCATGCCGATGCCGTCGCGCTTGCCAAGAACAAGAAGCCTGGCCTGATCCTGGCCGACATCCAGCTCGCTGACGGCTCGTCAGGTCTCGACGCCGTCAACGAATTGCTGCGGACGTTCGAGGTTCCGGTCGTCTTCATCACAGCCTATCCGGAACGGTTCCTCACCGGCGAGCGCCCTGAGCCGGCGTTCCTGATCTCCAAGCCGTTCCAGCCGGCGATGGTTTCGGCCGTGGCCAGCCAGGCCCTGTTCTTCCAGCGCAACTCGCGCAACCGGCTGCCGAAGCCGGCTGCCTGAGGCGCCGATTGACTTTGGTTCTTTTTTCGGCGCGCTCCTGGTGGAGCGCGTCGTTTTGTTTGGGCCGGGTGCAAAATCATAGCGCTCCGCAGTCGCCTTGCCGAGCGGGGGCGCCGTTTCGGTCTGGCCTGTTCGAACTACAGCGTTGCTGCATGGAGCTTGATGACGTCCGACGTCCGCCGAGGGGCGAAGACGACCGGCAAGAGCAAGGTCAGCTCACTATCGGTCAGCTCTGGCGGCGGTGGCGCAAACGGCTGCGCGTGCTTCACCATGGCCAGCGCCTCCTGATCCAGCACAGGGTCGCCGGTGCTTTCGACCAAGGCCGTGGAGACGAGGTGGCCGGCGCGGTCGATACGGAAGACGACCTTGGCGGTCCCGCCTTCGTCGGTGGCCCCAACCGGATAGCGCCGCTGAGCATTCAGTTGCCTGAGGAGGCTCTTGATCCAAACCTCCTTGCCGCCGTCGGCCATCCCGAGGGCTGGAAGCAGACTCATGATGGCCAGCGCCAGTCCGACCTTCCGCACCGCGCTAGCGAAGCCCGACGCCCCCTGCATCTCCCTCCCCATGCGCTAAGCTATCAAGCTACCGCGCGGGTCGAGATATACCGTTGGCAAGGCTGAGTGGGAAGCGGCGCCATACGCCAGCCTCGACGCCACAAAAGAATGCGGGACACCGCCGGCATCACCACGGCGGTGCCCCGCGTCGCCGGTCAATGGGGCAGGGGGAATAACCGGCTGCCATGATGACGCATGGCCCAAGAAGTCGTTCCCGAGGGCGGCAAATATTTTCGCAAAATGCTGCGTGCGTTGACACACGGTTAAGTGATTTGCCCGACCGAGAACCCAGTCGCTGCGACTTACGTTGAGACACTGACCGCCTGCTGGCGGGGGAGCAGAGACAATGTCGCAGACTGGAAAAGTCGTCATCCTGGGCGCACTCGCGGCTTCGGCAATGCTCGTGGGTGCGATGCAACTCGCCTCCGGGCACGATCTCGCCGCCGCTGGCGTGCCCCCGCAGGCGTCCAACCAGGCGGAGCTGTCGCCGGCCGTGAACGATGTCAACCGGGCGAGCAAGGCTGATCGTGCTGCCGGGGTGGCCGACGCAGCGCCGACGCAGACGATCTCCATCAAGCTCGCTGCGTTCACCGAGACCTCGTTCCTGTTGCGGCTGCCGCTTGCCGGCACGGAGCTGCGGGAGCGCCAGGGTGCGTCGCCGCAGGGTTCACGGATCATCACCACGGAGACCGAGCGGCGCGATGCAAAGCGGCCGGTCGCCTGTGAGCCGTCCGTTTCCGTGCTGACCGAGATTGCAAAGCGGTTGCAGCCGGGACGCTGCATCACCTGAGATTGGGCTTGCGGTGACCCGCAGCAAGCGGATCTCTAGCTACAATAGCCTTTCACGACCAGGCGCCGGCGGCTACTCCGCCGGCTCTGCATTTTCCGTCATCTGGCTACGGGCGAGGAGGCCGAGCGCGAGCCCGCCCACGGCAAGAATGGGAATCAGGCGCTTGACACCGATCATGCGCACGACTTGC